>NZ_JBETMF010000015.1:0-133687 GCF_040427045.1 Agrobacterium vacciniicorymbosi | reverse complement strand
GCCCGCCGCACCGAACCGGACGTGGCACGACCGATCGACATGCCGAGGGACAAGCCGGACTCGATTGAACTTCAGGGCAAGACATATGTGCTGGGCGACAAACCCGGCAACTATCTCTACACCATGGACCCGAAAGATGAGCAAGCGCAGGTGCTGGCGGTTCGCGGTGCCAAGGAATATGCCGACTTCGCCATTTTCTCGATGCATATGCACGAGAATCGCTACGCCTTTCAGGCCTATTCGCAGGATCATTATCCAACCGACTACGCGATCCGTCTCGCACACGAGCTGATCGACAATGGCCTTGATGTGTTTCATGGCCAGGGCAATCACACCATGCAGGGGATCGAGATCTACAAGGGTCGGCCGATTTTCTACAATCTCGGTAACCTCTCGGTTCATCGTTTCGGCGCCGATGGCACACCGGATGGCGGCGACGGCAAGACCTATATCGAGGACGGCGAAGTTGGCGAACAGTGGCTGCAACAGGACATCAACCTGATGGCCTACATCGCCGAGGTCGACTACAAGGATGGCCGCCTGACCCAGGTTCGCATCCACCCGGCCGACCTCGGATTGGGCAAAGATCGGCCCTGGTCGCGCATGAACATTCCCATGAAGCCATCGCCGGAAAATGCTGAGCGAATCCTGCGGCTCATTCAGGAGTATTCAAAGCCTTTCGGAACCGAGATGACCATCAAAGATGGCGTTGGTTACATCGATGTGGCGGATGCGGCGACCGTTCAGGTCGGTGCAGACATCCGGGCCAGCTTCGATAAATAACGCTTTGATACTCTGCGGGACGGATTATGTGCCGTCCCGCAGGTGCAATCGAACGTGGCGACACCTAGCGCCAGGTCTCCCAGCCGCGAATGGTACCGTCTTATTTTGGACTATTGACGAACAGGTGGAACTGGGCGTTTAACGGAAATCCCATACTTTAAAGCTTCGTTCAGAAAGTCACGACTGAGAGCCATCTGCGTCTGCCCGATGAAACGCTCTCGCAATCATCGCTGAACCTGGCCGATTATCCATTTCCTCGGGAGAGATTATGAGTGCGTCTGATATTCAGCTTCTTTTGACTGCGTTTGGCGGGGTTGTTTTTCTTGTTGTTTTGATCGTCTCACGCATCAGACTGCATCCCCTGCTTGCGCTGATCATCACCTCGATTACCGTTGGCCTGTTGACCGGCATGCCGACGGACAAACTGATCAAATCAATCGAAAGCGGCGCGGGCAACACCCTGGGCGCCGTTGGACTGGTCGTGGCTCTTGGCGCCATGCTGGGAAAAATCCTGGCTGACTCTGGCGTGACGGAAAGTATCGCCGACATCATCATCCGTAAGACATCGACCCGGATGCTACCTTGGGCGATGGCCGGTGCTGCCTTCGTCATCGGCATCCCGATGTTTTTCGAGGTCGGTCTCGTCGTGCTGCTGCCGCTGATCTTCAGTGTCGCGCGCAAACTCGAGGCCACATCGGCCGTCCGTGGCTCGGCCTATGTCTATGTCGGCGTCCCGGTCATCGCCGCACTGGCAGCCATGCACGGCATGGTCCCGCCGCATCCCGGCCCGCTTACAGCAATCGCATCGCTAAACACCAACATAGGCGCGACGATGTTGTATGGTTTCATCGCAGCCATTCCGGCGATTGTACTCGGTGGCCCGATTTACGGCGCCTTCATCGCCCCAAGGCTGACGGTGAAGCCGGACGATGCGCTGATCAATCAGTATTCCCCGGCAGCTGTTGAAGGCCAAGTCGTCAAGACACCTCCCGGACTGGGTATTAGCCTCTTGACTGCCTTGCTGCCTGCGCTGTTGATGCTCGTCAATGCGATCGCCGAACTGGTCTTCGCAAAGGATTCGGCCATTGTCCGTATCGCGGGCTTTTTGGGCGACCCGGTGATCGCAATGCTGATCGGTGTCCTGTTTGCTGCGTCGTTGCTCGTATTTGCGCGCGGCGGTGTTTCCGAAGAGCTACGCAACTCGATGTCCGCCAGCGTCAAGCCCATTGCCAATGTGCTATTGATCATCGCTGGCGGCGGCGCATTCCAACACGTGCTGACAGATGCGAAAGTCGGCGACGCGATCGTCCACCTCAGCCAGCAATTTGCGCTCTCTCCGCTGATCCTCGGCTGGATTATCTCGATGCTGCTATCTGTTTCCACCGGCTCTGCCACGGTCGGCATTGTCGGGGCGTCCGGCCTGCTTGCGCCGCTTGCCGGTATCGAAGCCCTGAACGTGCCTCTGCTTGCGCTGTCGATCGGTTGTGGCTCGCTCTTCTTCAACTATGCCAACCATGCGGGGTTTTGGCTGGTGAAGGAATCGTTCGGTATGTCGATGGGCGAGGCCACAGCAACGATCTCCGTTATTCAATCGATTGTCTCGGTGGTCGGCCTGATCATGGTATTGCTGATGAACCTACTACCGCCGCTGATGTAGACGAAATCAGAAGGATGTGCTGCCTAAGATCAATCGGGCAGCGCTCTTTACGGCGTGGGGCAAGTGCTGTGGCGGAGCGATTTTTATGAAGATATTGCTGATCGAAGACGACACCGAGCTTGCCGAATGGCTGATGAAAGCGCTCGCCCGCTATAACTTCATGACGGAGTGGTCCGAGGATGGTGCCGTTGCCAACCAGCGCCTCCAGACCGAGGAATTCGACGCGGTCATTCTTGACTTGGGTCTCCCGGAAATGGACGGGCGATCATTGCTGTCCACCATGCGGGCGCGGGGAGATACAACGCCCACCCTTATTCTGACGGCCAGGGATTCGCTTGCAGAGCGCATTGAAAGCCTCCACCAGGGCGCGGACGATTTTCTTGCCAAGCCTTTTGCCATAGAAGAACTTGAGGCACGGTTGGTCGCTTTGGTTCGCAGGGCTCATGGAAAAAACGCTGGAACTTTTTCCTCCGGCCCGTTGAGCTACCACTCGTCAGAACAGCGTTTCTCACTCCATGGCGAGGCAGTCGAGCTGACGCCAAGAGAGCATTCTATGTTACGCATTCTTCTGCAACACGCGGGTGAGCCTATGTCGAAACAGAAAATCATCGACCGTATGTTTTCCTATGACGTTGATATCCAGTTGGATGCGGTCGAGGTCATCGCCCACCGTTTGCGCAAAAAACTCGGAAATGCTGTCCACATCCGCACGTTGAGGGGACTGGGATATGTGCTGGAAGTCGATGCTATATGAGTGAAAACCGTCTGCCGGACCGGCCCGGTCGTCGATTGACCGCCACACTGGCACTTTGGACATTACCAGCGTTGATCGTTGGCATGATGTCGACGCTTTGGTTCAGCGCCACGACAATCAACGAATTGGCCGATAGTGCCTATGACCGATCTCTGGCTGGCGCTATTCGCGCGATCGATTCCAATATCTCGACGGAAAGCGGCGGGGTCGGCGTCGAGCAGCCTTATCAGCTTTTCAAGTTTTTCGAGCTGACAGCCCAGGGTGCGGTATATTTCAACGTCTATACCGATGATGGTCTGGTTCAAATCGGAGACGTCTTGCTGCCGCCCGCTCCGGATATGACCAGCGGAGAATTGCGGTTTCAGGATGCGACCTACCTTGGACAGACGATCCGCCTCGGTTCGCTGAAGCGGCCACTCTCACCCAAAACTCCTGACGGGGCTCAGATCATCATTCAGGTGGCCGAGACCAAGGGATCCCGCATTGCATTTCAAAACGAACTGATCACCCGCGCGATCCTTCGTGACATTCTCGTCATCGTGGCGCTGTCGCTTCTGCTTGCGGCGGGCGTCTACGCCTCGGTAAAGCCGCTCAATCGCCTGCGCGATGCGATCGACAAGAGACAATCGGACGATCTGACTTCGATCGAGGTCGCCTCTCTGCCGCTGGAAGTCCGTCCATTGGTAGAGGCCGTCAACAGGTTGATGCAGCGCAACGTCGAGCAGGCGGATCAACAGCGACGTTTTCTCGATGACGCCTCCCACCAGCTCAGGACGCCGATGGCGATCCTGAGAACACAGATTGATGTTGCCCTTCATCAGGATAATTTGGACGACGTTCGTAAAACGTTGGCGTCATCGCGCGATGTGCTCGACCGCTCCGTGCGCACGACAAACCAGCTTCTGGCCTTGGCAAGAGCGCGGACCTCGCAAGGATACGAGGCCTACCCGCTGGACCGGCTCTCTCTTGAAGACACCATTGCCGATACTATCAGAATGTTGTGGTCGCGTATTCGCAGTCGACATATGGACTGCGTATTCGAACCTCCTGAATACACAGTGTTGGTGCGCGCAAATGAGGGCCTTCTGCAGGAAGCGCTCGTCAACATAATCGACAACGCGGTTGCTTACGCTCCATCGAAATCGGTCATATCCATTCGCCTTTTCATTGAAGGCAAACATGCCGTCATCGAAGTGGTGGATGAAGGCCCAGGTATGACGGAAGAGGAGATTTCGCATGCCGGGTCTAGATTCCGGCGCGGTTCGACAAAACGGTCCGTCGATGGCAGCGGCCTTGGTCTGGCGATTGCGTTAACGGTTTCCCGCGCCTCGGGCGGCATGATGGAAGTGCGTAACCGCTTGGACAGGAGTGGGCTTGCTGTTCGCATCCTGCTGCCGATCCTCAAGGCAACTTCGGATTGAAAGCTGTTTGAAAGCTTCGGTCGGATATACGGGAATCAGTGCAGATGGAGGTCTGCATTCGAAAGTCTTGGAGGAGATTTCTATGAAAATCAGTGTTTCCGCCGCGTCTGCGGCCGTTTTCCTATGTGCAGTTTCCGGCGCGCCTGTGACGGCACTTGCAGAGCCAGCAAAACCCGAATGCATCGCACCGGCCCAGCCGGGTGGTGGCTTCGACATAACCTGCAAGCTCGCTCAGGCATCCCTACAGAAGTCTGGCGCACTCAAGGCGCAGTTGCGCGTCTCCTATATGCCTGGCGGCATTGGCGCTGTGGCTTACAATTCCATCGTCGGTCAGCGCCGTGCAGAGCCCGGCACCATCGTTGCCTTCTCTGCCGGTTCACTTCTGAATATTGCCCAGGGCAAGTTCGGCGCATACTCTGAAAAGGATGTACGCTGGGTCGCCAATATCGGCACGGATTACGGCGCCGTTGTCGTGCCGCAGGACAGCCCCCACAAATCCCTGACCGAGTTGATGGCTACAATCAAGGCTGATCCGGCTTCGGTCATCATCGGCGCAGGTGGAACCATCGGCAGCCAGGACTGGATGAAGGCGGCAATGGCGGCACGGGCCGCTGGCGTCGACTATAAGGCCATGCGGTTCGTTGCATTCGAAGGCGGCGGCGATTGCGCAACGGCGCTGCAGGGCGGCCATGTGCACGTCTGCATGAACGATGTTGGTGACAGTCAGGCGGCTATCGATGGCGGCGCGCCGCTGAAGCTTCTTGCCATATTCTCAGAGCAACGCCTTCCCGGAAAACTGGCCGATGTGCCAACCGCTGTCGAGCAGGGCTTTGACATCAAATGGCCGATTGCGCGTGGGTTCTATGTTGGACCAGATGTCAGCGATGCGGACTACAAGTGGTGGGGCGAGGCTTTCGCAGCTACGATGAAGTCACCGGAATATGCCAAGCTGCTTCAGGAGCGCAATCTGTTTCCATTGCCGATGACGGCAGAGGAAACGACGGCATTCGTGAACAAGCAGGTCGCAGCCTATAAGACCCTTGCAGCCGACTTTGGCCTGACGACAAAGTAGGATTTGTAATCATGACACAAGATCGCTTCCTGGGCGTCGCAGCACTTGCGTTGGCCGCTGTTATGATAGCCTTCGGTTATAATTTGCAGGCGCCATTTGCCTACGAACCGGTAGGACCGAGAGCATTCCCGTTGATGGCCGCAGGTGCCATTGCGATTTGCGGATTGCTCCTCGTGCTGAAGCCCGGCCAAGCGAATACGACAGAAGGATCGGGCATAACTCGCCCGATCCTCATCCTCGCTGTTTGCCTTCTGGCATACGCTCTTCTCTTCCAACCCGTCGGTTTCGTCATATCGACGACGCTGATGATGGTTCCGATTGCGATGGTGTTTGGCGCGTTGTGGTGGCAGGGCGTAATCACAAGCGTTTTGCTTGCCGTCTCTTCCTACCTCCTCTTCGACAAAGTCCTCGATGTCGTTTTGCCTGTTGGACCACTGGGGGGAATGATCTGATGGAAACCCTGTCTTATCTGGGCCACGGCTTCGGCATTGCACTCCAGCCCACCAATCTTTTTCTGGCCGCGATTGGCGCCGTTGTCGGCACCATGGTCGGCGTATTGCCGGGACTTGGCCCGATCAACGCGGTTGCCATGTTGGTTCCTGTCGTCTTCGCTCTCGGTCTCACACCGGAATCGTCGCTGATCCTGATGGCGGCGATCTATATCGGTTCGGAATATGGCGGCCGGATCAGTGCGATCCTTTTGAACGTTCCCGGCGAAGCCTCGGCTGTCATGACCGCCATCGAAGGATATCCGCTGGCGCGGCAGGGAAAGGCGGGCATCGCTCTGTCACTTTCCGCCTGGACATCCTTTGTGGGGTCCGCGATCGCGACCGTTGGCATCGTACTGGCAGCTCCGGTGCTGGCAAGTTGGGCATTAGCGTTTGGTCCTATCGAGTACGTCTCGCTGATGGTCTTTGCCTTCGCCTGTCTCACCGGCCTTTTGACGGACCAACCGGTCAAGGCTCTGCTTGCCATCATGCTCGGCCTTGCAATTTCGACGGTGGGCATCGACGCCAATTCGGGCGTCTATCGCTACACATTTGGCTCGCCCAATCTCGTGGATGGCGTCCAGTTTGCCACTGTCGTCATTGGTCTCTTTGCCATCAGCGAATTGCTGATCATGCTGGAAAGCATGAAGGGTGGAGCCGCGCCGCGTATCGAGCAGCTTGGACGACCGCTTTTCAACCTTGCTGAAATGAAATTCACCAATGCTGCCACGATGCGTGGCTCTCTGATCGGGTTTTTCGTGGGCATCCTTCCCGGAGCGGGAGGCACTGTTGCCTCAGCACTCGCCTACACCACAGAAAAGCGCGTGGTGGAGCGGAGCGATCCTGAAGGCAGCCGTTTTGGCCAAGGTGATATGCGTGGTCTCGCATCCGTTGAAGCAGCGAACAACAGCGCGTCGAACAGCAATTTCATTCCTATGCTGACGCTCGGCATACCCAGTTCGGGAACCACGGCCATCATGCTGGGCGTGCTGACGCTTTATAACATCACGCCAGGGCCTGCGCTTTTCCGCACGCAGCCAGACCTTGTCTGGGGGTTGATTGCATCCTTGTTCATCGGCAACGTCATTCTTCTGGCCATAAACATTCCTCTCGTTGGCCTGTTTGCCAAGATGCTGTCCGTCCCAGGCTGGGTCCTCGTGCCGTTCATCGTGGTCGTTAGCGCCATCGGTGTCTATTCAGGCAAGTCGACCACGTTCGATCTGGTGCTTATGGTGGTGCTTGGTGTGGGAGCCTATTTCCTACGCCGGTTCGGGGTTCCCATGGCACCCCTCATTCTTGGGCTCGTGCTTGGAAAAATACTGGAGCAAAGCTTGAGGCGGGCGCTTTCCCTGTCGGCTGGCGATGTGGCTATCCTCTGGTCAAGCCCGATCTCCATCGTCCTGTGGGTCATGGCTGTCGCTGTCCTGCTCACACCGCTCCTCATGCCGCGGTTCAGAAAATGGCGCGAAAAGACCGTTGTCGAAACTGACTGAGGACGCTCATGCCCTACCTCGTTGAGCCAGATACACACCATCAATCTGCCGGAGAGCAGCTGCGCGACATGCTAAAAAGCCCGGGCATCGTCCAGATGCCCGGCGCACATAACGGACTCGCCGCCCTGCAAGCCAAGGCGGCCGGGTTCAAGACGCTCTATCTCTCGGGTGCGGCCATGAGCGCATCCATGGGGTTGCCGGATCTGGGAATTCTCACGCTTGATGACGTACTATTTTTTACCAGGCAAGTGGTCCGGGCCAGCGGGCTTCCCGTGCTGGTGGATGCCGATACGGGTTTTGGTGAAGCCCTGAACGTGATGCACACGGTCCGCAGCCTTGAAGAAGCGGGCGCTGCGGCAGTGCAGATCGAAGATCAGGTTCTGCCGAAAAAATGTGGCCACCTGAATGACAAAAAGCTCGCCACCGCCGATGACATGGCGGCGAAAATTGCAGCAGCAAGAAAGGCGCGGCGATCCCTCGTTGTCGTGGCGCGGACCGACGCGGTGGGGAGTGAAGGGCTTGAGAAAGCGATCGATAGGGCGCGGCTCTACGTCAAAGCTGGTGCGGACGCCATTTTTCCGGAAGCGTTGACGACAGAAGCGATGTTCCGCGAGTTTGCCGCTGCTATGGGATCAACGCCGCTTCTGGCCAACATGACCGAGTTTGGCAAATCGCCTGCCATCTCCGCAAAAGAGCTTGAGGCCCTGAACTACAAAATGGTCATATGGCCGGTTTCCTCTCTGCGGATCGCCAATCGATCGCAGGAGATTTTGTACCGCGAGCTTGCTGAACATGGCACGACCGCAGGCCTTATCGAGAACATGCAGACCCGCGCGCAACTCTACGACCTGATCGATCTCAAAGGCTATGAGGCGCTGGATGCAAGCATCATCGCGAGCCGTCTGCCGTCGTAGATCGTTGCTTTGGCTCGCGAAACAGGACGACGCGTCGGGAGCGGTTCTTCTCAGGAGTCAGGCAGCTGACATGATGATGAAGAAAAGGGAAAGCCCAAAGTAGGATCATTGACACATGGACGAATTGGACAGCCACCAGCCGGAGTGGGAAATAAACATCCTTCTTTCGCGGTTTTTTCTGGCGTTTGATGAACGCGACTGGGACGCTATGTCCTTAATGTTGGCGGACGAGATATTTGTCGATTACTCTTCCTCCGGTCGAGAGGAGCCCTCGATAATGTCAGGTTTAGATTTCGTGGCGCGGCGCAAAGGCGCCCTGGATGATCTCGCCAAACAGCATAGCTTCTCCAACCTGCTTCTCTATTCAGAGGGCGCAATTATGCACGGTCGCTGCAACTACCTCATCTTAAGGTTCTTGAACATGAAGCCGCCGGAAGGAGATGATTTTTTTCACTCATGTGGTTCATACCTATTCGACTTTCTGAGAACGGAAGCTGGATGGAAGATATCGTCAATCACTCAACGAGCGCTGCGTAGCTGGGGCAACAAGAACTTGCATGGGCAGCGGACGAAATAGGCCGAACTACGGCGCAGGCATAGAGGCTTGATCGCGTGGTCTTTCGAGCGTCCTCGGATCCATTCTTGCGTTCGAGGAAGCCGCGATGAACCGAATCGGGTTGTCCGGCCTCATGTAATCGTCTGCGACGTCGGCAAAAGCAGCGATTGCGCGCCGTCGCACATTTCCTACCAACGTCCAAAAACTCTTTGGGAGAATGGTGGCCTGCGCTGTTCATGGCGGAGTTCTGCGAGGGCCGCTTTTTGTCTAATCTCCACGCAAGAATAGCCGAAGAAGACATGATTGAGCAGATGTTGCAACGATCAAGTCGGAAGGCTGACCCAACCGGAACGGTCGTCCCTCGATTTTGCAGCAGTATCATTCGTGTACCTTCTTTTCTTCGCGGCAGCGCCTTGCCAAATGGAGGCAACAAAGAAATATCGAAGGATTGAAATCGATGAACAACGCAATTTCCAAGGTGAAGTCACGGAACATTCTCGTGCTTGGTGCCGGAGAACTCGGCATGCCGGTCCTCCGGAACCTGGCACGTCGCGCCAAGGATATCGAGGACGCCAAGATCAGCGTTTTGCTGCGCGCCAGTGCCGTGGAGTCCGATATACCCGCAAAGCAGCGCGACATCGCTGAAATCCGTGACTTGGGTATCGAGATCGTCCTGGGCGATTTGGTGAAAAGTTCGATAGAGGGGTTGGCGTCGGTCTTCTCGCAGTACGACACCGTGATCGGCTGCACGGGCTACGCGGCAGGCATCAATACGCCAATAAAGCTCGCCAGGGCGGCACTGCAGTCGGGCATTCCCCGCTATTTCCCCTGGCAGTTCGGTGTCGATTTCGAGGCGATTGGTCGAGGTGGTCCGCAGGACATCTTCGACGCTCAGCTCGATGTGCGTGAACTCCTGCGCTCTCAGAGCAAGACCGAATGGGTCATCATCTCCACCGGCATGTTCATGAGCTATCTCTTCGAACCAGAATTCGGCGTCGTTGATCTGGAGAAGAGCAAGGTCAATGCGCTCGGAAGCTTCGATACTGCCGTTACGTTGACCACCCCCGACGACATCGGCGTGCTTACGGCTGAAATCGTCTTCTACGAACCGACCATCAGGAACGAGATCGTCTTCCTGGCCGGTGACACCGTCACCTATGGCGAGCTTGCGGACAAGCTGGAGACGGGCTTGAATCGGCCCTTTAACCGGTCCGAATGGACCGTGCCCGTCCTTATGGATGAACTGGCAAAGGACCCCCAAAACATGATGCGCAAGTACCGTGCAGCGTTCGGCATTGGGCGAGGCATGGCATGGGACAAGGCGGGGACGTTCAACATGCGCGAACGCATCAAGGTAACGGAAGTGTTGGATTGGATCGACGCGAACCTGATCACAAGGTAAACGCCGTTCCTTGGGGCGGAAGTCGACGTGAGGTGATGATAAGACACGGGGAGCGCGGTATGCCGCACTCTCCCATTCCATCCTGTCGAGGTCGTGATGACATCAAAAGAGCGGCGTGTTTCTCGACCGTTAGAACGTTTGCCAGGAAGGCTTCTCCGGCGGCCGGGAATCAAATTCCTCGCGTGACTTTCGGAATTGTTCGGAATTCTCCACAACCCATGTCCACAAGGGGATCATACGAATGAGGAGACCCATACCCATTTCTGTCAGTTCGTATTCCACCCGAGGCGGCATCTCGACGAGATCGTGGCGCGTGACGAGGCCATCTCTTTCGAGTTGGCGGAGGGTGCGAGTTAGCATCCGCTGCGTTACGCCGTGCATCCGTCTACCGACATCCGCGTGCCGAAGTCTGCCATAAACGCCGAGGGTGTGTATAACGCCAAGCGACCACCTATTTCCTGCGTGAGCAAGAACTTCGCGTCTCACCCCGTCTGCATCCTCGCGAAGGCCATCACAGACCGCTTGAGAGTAGCTTAGCATTTCTTCTCTGGTCATCAGTCTCGCCTCCGGCATTTCCACCATCTCGCTGTAACAGCCTTCTGGGGGCATTTCACCTGCCTCTCCGGGTTGCACAGCACTGGTGAATTAGGGGGGGTGCGGCTGACGGCTTGATAGGCGAGAGCGAGATAGGAAAAAGAAGCCGTGAATGAATAGTACTATTAAGAGAATATTGAGGCAGTTCGCCTCTCGGATAGACAAATGCCGCCAATGGCTCAATGCCGCTATAGCTTTGAGTTTCCTGAGCGTCCTGAACCTTTTTCCTGCCGATCCAGCGATCAGATTTTCAGATCGGCTTGCGCGGATGGTTGGACCGATGACCCCACGACATAAGCTCGTGCTTTATAATCTGGCTCTTGCGTATCCAAAGAAATCAGACGTTGAGCGACGGGAAATTGCGATAGCAAGTTGGGGACACATGGGTCGACTAGCCGCCGAATATGTCTTCCTAGACCAATTGTTCGATTATGATCCTGCGAGGGATGAAACCGGGCGGATCGAAGTTACGGGGATTGAGGAGTTTCAGGAACTTAACGATCATAAGCGGCCGTTTATCGTATTCACTGCGCACACAGGCAATTTCGAGTTGCTGGCCGTAGTCAGGGCCAAGTTTGGCCTGAATGTAACTACTTTGTTTCGTCCTCCCAACAATCCATACATCGCCGAGAAAATCTCCAAATTTCGAAAGCAGAGGATGGGGAACCTTGTTCCTTCGCACGCGGGTTTCTCGTTCGCACTTGCTCGTCAACTGGAGCGTGGAGGCGGCGTCGGTATTCTAGTCGATCAGAAGTTCCGTAAAGGCCTGCTGAGCAAGTTCTTCGGTGAAGACGTGAGAACCAACCCTCTGTTAGCAAAATTGGTACGGCAGTTCGAATGCGATGTCTTTCCCGCTCGCTGCATTCGCCTACCCGACAACCGGTTCCGGCTGGAGCTTGAGCGGAAAATTGTGATCCCGCGCGATGAGAGGGGTTATGTAGATGTCCGGAGGACAGCCCAGCTTTTGAACGGAAAGGTAGAAAGCTGGATTAGGGAGTATCCAGACCAGTGGCTCTGGTACCATGACCGTTGGGACCAAAGACGAGACATCTAGCCCTGTATCGTTGACGTTACGATATCCGAACCTAGAGGCACCCTTGAGAACGACCTCAAGTATGCGTGTATTTGTTTCCATCAATAGCTGATATCAGCTATTGATGCATCCATGCCAGAAAAGTCGCGTTGTCGTTTTCGGAACGACCTGTCGCTCTGGGTCAATGTGCTAAGCTCACACCATAAGTTGGTGGGCGGTGTCAGCATTGTAAGGGTATCTTTCTCCTGATTGAAAGAAGTATGGTTTCCCGTTTCGTAACTGCGACCTGGACCGCAGGAATTCGCTTGCATCGAGAATATAAAACCATTTGATGGACCCGAGGTCCGTAAGAATACTGTCCACCACCAGTTCGAGGCTTTCATGTAACGAAAGCCAGCGACAAGAAGGTACAGGTCCAGCACACTCATACCCGTTCGGAAAACGCCATTAACTCGGCCTTTTGTCAGCACCCTCTCCAGTCTGGGGATTACGGTAGAATTCGAATCACGGATGATAGGCCACTTCGAGATGTGCGCGGCGTAACGGATGTTTTCAACGGAAACGAGCCTAATGAAATCCCGGTTTTCGTCATGATCATGAACCAGAACTCGACAAGCCGTTTGCGCGCATCCTTCGGCGATGGCCCGTCGAGATCCAGCGCGCGCTCGGCGTGCCGTTTGGCATTCTTTCTCTCCGGCGGAAAGCTCAAATCAAGTGGAAAAAGCGAAGCCATAATCTCAAATTAAATGCAGGGCTATCTTGTTGAAACTGTGAGGACTGGAATGTTACGATTAAATGCAAAACGACAGCGCGGGAGTGATCACATGCGCGACGCCGAAAGCTGCGCAATATTAACGGTCGCATCGTAACCGACGCCGTTGGACATAATGGTGATGCTGTCTTTGTTCTTGAACATGTAAACAGAATAGAAATTCGTTGTGTTTCCGGCGATTTTCAGTCCCCAGGCACTTTCGCCTAACGCAGGAATTTCCACGAGCTCCCCGGGCTTGTTCTCGGCCTTTATGACTTCGATACCCTGATCGAAATAAGCACGCTCCGCCCCAGCGGGGATACCAAGGCTTTCGCCCTTGAAATACATGACCTTTACATAGGCACCTGATATGCTGCCTTTCCAAGAACAAAAGCCGTTGTTAGTCTCCCGTATACGTGCAGGAGCACCAACGAATTGCTCCATATCGGCCGCAGGCACCTTCAGGCAAGCCGGCTCGTTGGGATTGACCGACGACACCTCTGGTGTTTTTGATCCGTCCGCCGCTATGGCCGCCGTGGCTATGCTAAAACCCAATAATGCTAGTCCGGCATATCTGCGCATAGCTTATCTTTCGGTTCAACTTGAACTCGAATGGTGAATTTTTACTCGCGATGGGTAATTTTTAGGCAATTCTATCCAGTTATTTATAATTCATAAACGGATTGCCCCTAGATTTAACGGGTGCGCCCATGATTGTCCAATCCGCGGCGAGTTGAGGATGGGGATCCTCAGCGAAGCATCATCCTGCCAGACAGCCCCGAACAGTTGCCGAATTATCGAGAGACGTGCGTCTCTATTGCCTGGTTGAGGATGTAATGACTATCCGTGTGAAACTGCTTGCCTGCATCTCGGTGCTCACCGCTACAATTGTGATGATTGCTGCTTTTTCCTTTTACGCAATGGAAAAGGAAGCGAAAATTGCTGATTCCATCGTGGTTGATCGCGTCGAACCGATGGAGCATTTGAAAATAATTGGTGATCGCTACGCGGTCAACATTGTCGATACCGTGCATAAGGTTCGTTCCGGTGCATTGTCCCCGGTTGAGGGGACAGCAAATGTCCAGTCTGCACTGACTGATGTGAACGATCATTGGAAGGCGTACATAGCCACCACCCTTACAAGTGAAGAAAAGCAACTTGCCGATCACTTCGAAGAAGCGCGCTTGAAGGCGGACGTCCGCGTCCAGAAGCTTCTCGGTATCCTCACGTCGAAAGATGCTTCTGCGCTCGCCAGCTTCGCAGACAGAGAACTCTATCCGGCAATCGATCCTCTGGGTGGAGATATCGCCAAGCTGGTCGATGTGCAAATCCGCGTCGCCAAGGAGAAGCTGGCAGAGGGCAATGACCTGAGGGCAATGCTGACAACATTGATGATTGCGCTAACAGCCATGGCAGCCGCCGTTTCCGCTTTTTCTATCTGGATAGTCATTGCGGGTGTCATCCGTCCCGTGAACGCCATCACCGGCGCGATGGACGCGCTTGCCAAGGGTAATCTCGACGTCAACATTTATGGTGAGGGACGCCCTGACGAAATTGGAACCATGGCGTCCACTGTGGCTGTGTTTCGCGATAATGCACGTGATCGGGTTCGGCTTGAACAGGAAGCCGCAGCAAACCGTTCGCTTTCCGAGCAGGAGCGTGCTGACCGTGAACGCCTGCAGGCACAGGAGGCGTCGGAAGTTCGCTTTGCAGTCGATAGCATCGGCAGTGCGCTAGGCCGCCTCTCTGATGGCAAGTTGAACTACAGGATTACCGAAACCTTTGCAGACCGGCTTGATCAGGTCCGTCTCGACTTCAATGATGCCGTCGCAAAGCTCGAGGACGCCATGCGGCGCGTCGGCCAGAATGCGCAGGCAATTGCAGCCGGGTCCAATCAGATCCGTGCGGCGGCCGACGATCTCTCGAAGCGGACGGAACAACAGGCAGCATCGGTCGAGCAAACAGCAGCGGCGCTGGAGCAGATAACGACGACGGTCACCGACTCAAGCAGGCGCGCCGAAGAGGCCGGCAACATGGTCCAGCAGACGCGCCAATCGGCGGAGCACTCAGGTGCGGTGGTCAGCAGAGCTGTCACCGCCATGCACGAGATAGAGACTTCGTCGAATGAGATTTCCAACATCATCGGTGTCATCGATGAGATCGCCTTCCAGACCAATCTGCTCGCCCTGAATGCCGGCGTTGAAGCCGCCAGAGCTGGCGAGGCGGGCAAAGGCTTTGCCGTCGTTGCCCAGGAAGTGCGCGAACTCGCGCAGCGTTCCGCTAAAGCTGCAAAAGAGATCAAGGCGCTGATTGGCAAATCGGGTATACAGGTCAAGAACGGCGTCGAATTGGTGACGGAAACCGGCAAAGCTCTGGAACAGATCGTCGCGCAAGTTCAGGGTGTCAGCACCAATGTCACGGCGATTGTCGAAGGCGCTAAGGAGCAGGCGACTGGACTGCGGGAAATCAACACTGCCGTCAACACCATGGACCAGGGCACTCAGCAGAATGCGGCCATGGTCGAGGAATCGACGGCGGCAAGCCATTCGCTGGCCAGGGAAGCGGAGGCACTATTCCAACTGATCGCCAGTTTCGAGATTGGTTCAACCCATGCAGCAACCGGTCCTCGCAGAGATCTGGAAACACCACCAGCGCCGTCTCCGGCAAGACGTCTGATGGCACGCGTTTCCAACGCCGTGCGTGGCAACACCGCCGCAAAGGCCGATAGCTGGGAAGAGTTTTAAAAAGTCTGATCTGAAACCTGTCTACAGGCCTTGTTGAATCAGCTTCCGCCCAATCTTCTCTACAAGATTGGGTGGAGAGCCTCACGCTCAACGTCTACATCACGGTCGCGCCCGGGTACGTCGCCAAAATTCCTGCCAATGTTCAGCGTTGCTTTAAAAGATCCTCTGGAACATTTTAGTGAATTCCAGAAAATTGCCGAGATCGCTCCCTTCAAGGATGTTCCGGAGGCATAGGCTTTGAAGTGAATTTTGCGGATCGTGTCGGAATGACAAACGATCAAAAATCACTCTCAGATATTAAGATGAAGCCCTACATAGTTTTCATGCTCTACCAACATGGATATGAAACTTTGGCGGACCTGGCTCACCTCTCGAACGCTGACATACTGCGTATGCCGCGCATGGGTGGTAGCGATTGGCGCATGGGCGTATCACGACCGACGTCGTTGACGATGAAGTCCGACGGCTGAATGCGTTTTGGGGCAGTTCGAGTGACCACGGCAGACCGGATTTGATCATCGAGGAAGTGTTAGGCACAAAAGCTGCGGCTCGCCTCGATCACTTCGACGCTGTGCAGCTTGCGACTGTTCTCCATAGCTGCCGCGAGCATGCGACGGCGAGCTCCGCCGGCAGAGCCTTGTTTGCAGTCTCGCGATTGGAGAAAAAGAGCAGCAATGATGCAGATCGGCTGACGAAGTACCTCGCGCGCTTCGATCTTAGATTTGAGGATGTCAAACAACGGTGATGATGGCGACCTCGCCAATGCTCCTCTGCAAAGCGCCGAAAGACAGTGTCATAAGTCAGCCTAGTCCAAAACGTAATATTCTCGACGGCTTAGTAGTTTTATGGGCGCTTGAAACACCGGGTCGTCGGTTCAAACCCCATCAAGGCGAGTAAACTAATATGAACATCGCAATGGAAAGGCCACAAGTTCGCAAAGATTTGCCAGGGAAGACTAACCGGGTGTCATTGCTGGAGTTCTTTTTGGTGATTGGGTGGGTCGTGTCTTGATGACGGGGCTATAGTACTGACGATAACATCGGCCAAAAGATCGGCCAAATGTGATGGTAAATCGACAAAAATCCCATATATATAAACGATATAAGGAAACTGGATATCGGCCAAAATGACTGTCGAAGAAGCATCTACCCGCATCGAACCGGCGCGTATCGAGCATCCCAGTGGCGAACTGCTGGACCTTTCGCTTGAGATTGTCGCTAGGGCTGAACGACTTGGCCGGGCTCTCCATCCTGAAACCGCAGCCCAACTGGCCCGCACCGTCAGGATCATGAACACCTACTATAGTAATCTGATCGAAGGCCACAACACCCGACCACGTGAGATCGAGCAGGCCCTGCAGGGAATTAAGCCCGAGGACGATCGGCGCGACCTCAAGATCGAAGCCGTCGCCCACTATCGTGTTCAGCAGGAGATCGACGAGCGAGAGGCGGCAGGGACGTTGCCTGATCCTGCATCGCTAGAATTCATCCGCTACCTTCACCGCGCCTTTTATGATGGCGCAACAGTAAAGATGCTGACGATTGTTGGTAACCACCACAGCTTTGTTATGACGCCCGGCGAATGGCGGCGAGGGGAGGAGCAGGACGTCGAGGTCGGCAGACATTTGCCTCCTGCGAGCGATCGCGTGCCCGATTTCATGGCCTACTTCCATAAGCGGTTCGCCTTCCAGCCGGCTCCAGTAGAAGCGATGATGGCGGTTGGGAGGAGCCGTAGCGCCCGCCTTTTTGCGATGGCGACCGCGCATCACCGTTTCAACTACATCCATCCGTTTCCAGACGGCAACGGCCGAGTTAGCCGTTTGATGAGTCATGCGATGGCACAAGCGGCCGGAGTGGGAGCTCATGGTCTCTGGTCAGTTTCCCGCGGCTTGGCTCGAGGCCTGACGGGGGGGCCTGAAGGACGGGCCGAATATAAGCAGCATATGGCTTGGGCAGACGAGCCACGTCAGGGCGACCGCGATGGACGGGGCAACCTGTCGCTCAAGGGACTGGAACTGTTCACCAGTTGGTTTCTACGCGTGTGTCTCGATCAGCTCGAATACATGGACAGCCTGTTTGACCTCAAAACACTAGGGGGACGCCTCAAGCGTTATGTCTATCGTCAGGAAACTTTGCCTGACGAGTGCGCGCCCTTACTTCAGGAAGCCCTTGTGCGCGGAGAATTTGAACGGGGAGAGGCTTCGCGTATCACTGGTCTGCCAGATCGATCGGCGCGGCGCGTTCTAAAGGCGCTGACGGATGAGGGCCTGCTTGCGTCAGTTACCGAAAAGGGGCCCGTGTCGCTGCGCTTTCCAGTCCAAGCGCTCGATACCCTTTTCCCTCGTCTCTATCCCGAGGACGTATGACTATTTCGTGTACTGGCGGACCCCTCACTGCTGCCTGAGAAGCGTCCAGAGGAGGATTAATGGTACGCCGAATAGCAGCTTAGCCGAACTAAGGGTGCAGCGTTCGATTCCCATCAAGAGCTTGGACATGCCCTAAAGAAGCGCGACACTCAGTAATGTTACGGGTAAATCATCGTCTCGCGTTGAAGCCGAGCGGCTGCTTCTTCATAAGAGGACCGAACTGGTTCTCTGTGAACTCAAACATTTAGCTACAAACGACTGTTTGAAGCAGGCGGCGAAAGTCAGCGTCCGTAGTAAAGGAGTATTCATTTGCCGGAATTCGAACAGACATTGTCTGCGGGTACCTTGATTTCCATAGCAGTGGGCGCGGTGGCGCTTCTGTTATTGCTCATCATCAAATTTCGTGTTCACGCCTTTGTGGCACTCATTCTGGTCAGTTTTTTGACTGCGCTTGTTACGGGCATTCCGACGGCGAACATCATGAACACGCTCACGACGGCCTTCGGCTCCACGCTCGGTGGCGTGGCGCTTCTCGTTGGGCTTGGTGCGATGCTTGGCAGGCTATTGGAAGTGTCCGGTGGCGCGCAGGCTCTGGCCGATGACCTTATTCGGCGTTTCGGAGAGCAACGCGCGCCAATGGCTTTGGGAATTGCGTCTCTCTTTTTCGGCTTTCCGATCTTCTTTGACGCAGGCCTGGTCGTCATGCTTCCGGTGATGTTTACGGTTGGTCGCCGTCTCGGTGGTAGCCTGCTGCTTTACGGCATACCGGTCGCAACTGCGTTTTCCTGCATGCACGTTTTTGTACCACCGCATCCAGGACCAGTTGCAGCATCTGAGCTATTGGGTGCTGATGTCGGCTTGCTGATTATCGTTGGGCTGATTGTCGCTATTCCCACATGGATCGTTGCTGGCCATTTTTTTGGACAATGGATCGGGAAGCGTATCTTTCTACCTATTCCAGACAATGTCTCTGAGGAAAATTCGGTGGAAGGCGACGTGTCCTTGCCGAGCGCCGGTTTGGTGGTCGCGCTTTTGCTTCTGCCTTTGTTGTTGATCTTCATGAACACCGGGCTGGATTTTGCGCGCGCCCAAGAATGGGTCAGCAAAGACGCTGCCTGGTTCCAGCTGCTTCGGGCCATTGGTTCGACGCCGATCGCACTTTTGATATCGGTTTTGGTCGCTGGCGTCGTGCTAGGCCCAATGCGTGGTCGAGATCCCCTGAAGGTTGAACGCATCGTGGAGTCCGCTCTTGGCCCTGTCTGCTCGGTAATCTTGATCACCGGGGCGGGTGGCATGTTTGGTGGTGTCCTTCGCGCCTCTGGAATTGGTAACGCGCTTTCGAGCGCACTGGCAGATATCGGGATGCCCGTGTTTGTTGCGGGCTTTTTGATCGCTACGGCGCTACGCGTTGCGCAGGGTTCGGCGACTGTGGCTCTCATCGCCGCCGCCGGACTTATCCGACCTGCGGTCCAGGCTGCTGGTTACCAAGGCATTGAACTGGCTGCTATCGTGATAGCAGTCGCATCGGGCTCTGTTATGCTCTCCCATGTGAACGATTCCGGCTTCTGGCTTGTTGGCCGGTTTTTCAACATGGATATTAAAACGACGTTCAAGACATGGACGGTGATGCAGACTTTGGTTGGTCTATTGGGCTTCGCCTTGTCGGGGCTGATCTTTACCCTAGCTTAAAACGGTCTCTAAAAAATGACGACCACTGATCAGCTGGCATCCGTCAGATTGGTGGTCGCCTCACACTCAGATCAGTTCGATTAAAGAGCCGCGCTCGAAGTTGACCTGCTGGTGTCGGACCTCTATCCGTTAAGGATGACACCAGACATAGAAGCCAAAAGTCCCTTGCCGGGGCGGATCGAGCAACTGCGGAGTAAGATGCGCCGCATTGAACGCGGACGCGACACATGGGCTTTGCGCTGGCAGGCGGTGCTCGCCGTGATTGATGTCAGCATTATTGCGTTCTTTATCTTCGGCCCGTTCCTGCGCAGTGGGCCTTCCTATCTGATCATAGACTATCTCATCGCAATGTGGATTTTAGCCGAAATCCTCGCCCGGGCTTTCGCAACTGGCTCTGTCGTAGCGTCTTTCAAGCGACCGATGACATGGATTGACTTCGTCATACTGGCCACGCTTCTATTCCCCGATGCCCTTTTCAACTTCGCATTTTTGCGCGCAATGCGGTTGTGGGCAGTTGGAGAGAGCCCTCTATTTGCATTCATTCTAAAACGACTGGGTTGCCATCATTACAGGGACGTCGTGCGTGCTTCGCTGAACTTCCTCGTTTTCCTGTTTATGGTGACGGGGTTTGTTTACACGACGTTTTTCTACCACGAGAGTGGTATCGTTGGTTTTGTCGATGCGCTTTACTTTACTGTCGCAACCATGACCACGACTGGGTTCGGCGACATCACCTTGCCCGGACCGTTGGGGAAGTTAACGTCTGTGGTCACAATGATTGTTGGCATCTCGCTGTTTGTCAGGCTGGCGCAATCGATCGTTCGGCCCTACAAAGTCACCTACCCTTGTGAGACATGTGGCCTCCAACGGCACGAAGTGGATGCGGTACACTGCAAGGCTTGCGGTCATTTGCTCAACATTCCAAACGACAATGACTGATCGTACACTCATCGTTGGGCTGGACGAATGCAAGATCACGCGACTGATAGTGGAATTGTTTTGCTATTTGATTGATGAGTGAACGTGAGTGCGGGTTGCTCGCATTGCCGATCAGGAAAGCATCGTGTTAATCGACACCCTGCGCGTTCTTTATTGAAGATGGAATTCTGATGACATCACGCTGGGGCTGGTTTTTTGCAAAAGTCGCGCGCCGCATCTGGTTCCGCGCGACATTGTTTTCCATTCTGGCCGTCGCCACCGCGTTGGTTGCCATCTTTGTCAGTCCCTATATTCCGAGTGACCTACCGACCCAAATCGGCGCTGACGCCGTTGACAATATCCTTGGCATCATTGCTTCGAGCATGCTGACGGTCACGACATTCTCTCTCAGCACAATGGTGTCCGCCTATTCGGCAGCCACCACCAATGTGACGCCGCGTGCGACAAAGCTGGTGATGGAAGACAGCACGACGCAAAATGTGCTGGCGACCTTTGTCGGTTCGTTCCTGTTCAGCCTTGTCGGCATCATTGCGCTGAGCACCGGTGCCTATGGCGATCGTGGTCGGGTCGTGCTGTTTATCGTCACGATCGCTGTTATCGTGCTGATCGTCGGGACGCTCTTGCGCTGGATCGACCATCTCTCACGTCTTGGTCGCGTCACGGAGACCACGGAGCGGGTCGAAAAGGTGACAATCGAAGCTATGCGCTCGCGACGCCAGCGCCCCTATCTTGGGGGCCATAAATTGGCCGATACCAAGGACATTCCAACCTCTGCAATCAATGTATTTATCGACAGAATCGGTTATATCCAGCACCTCGATATCGCCGCGCTGTCGCGCATTGGCAAAGATGCTAAGGCACGGATTTTCGTGCGGATGATCTCAGGACAACTGATCGATCCGACCAGCCCGATAGCATCAGTCGAGGGTATCGAAAGTGATGACCTCGAACAGACCCTTGGTGCCATCAGGACATGCTTTTCGGTCGATGATACCCGCTCTTATGACCAGGATCCGCGGTTCGGCGCGTCGGTTCTATCAGAAATCGCGTCTCGAGCCTTGTCTCCGGCGGTGAACGATCCAGGCACTGCCATTGATGTCATCAACCGCTCGCTGCGCGTTTTGGCGGTCTGGAATGAGCCGGTAGACCCTTCATCGCACGATGAAATCGAGTTTGACAACGTTTACGTTCCGCCAATCCTTCTTGACGACATTTTCGATGACCTGTTCACGCCGATTGCACGCGACGGTGCAGCCCTCGTTGAAGTCTGTCTTCGTCTTCAAAAAGCCCTTGGCATTCTTGCACGCTTTGATCAGCCCCGCTTTCGGGACAATGCCGTTCGACACTCCAAGGAAGCCCTTGCGCGTGCCGAACTGGCATTGACCCTCGAGAGCGACAGGCAGCGGGTAAGGGACGTTGCCCACAGCATCAAAATCGCGCAATAACCCCGTATCGAGCGCCCTGACGCGACGCAAAAATCGTCTGCATGGCCAGCCGGGATGCCGAAATGCCTATGGCTTCGCTCTACGCCGTCCGGATATCAAAAGCACAGTAGCCCCCAGCACACCCGACAGAATCGAGCCTAAGAGAATGCCGATCTTCACACGATCCTGAACGCCCGGATCGTCAAATGCCAAAAGGCCGATAAACAGGCTCATCGTAAAGCCGATGCCGCACAGCAGCGCCGTGCCCGCCACTTGTCCCCAGCTTGCCTGGGCGGGAAGATCTGCAGCACCAAGCTTCACCAGAAGAGCCACCGTGCCGAGGACGCCGACCAGTTTGCCAAGCAACAGGCCGGCGGCGATACCCATCGTCAGGTGCTCGGAAAAGACCGACATGGAAATACCTGAAAACGATACGCCGGCATTGGCAAAACCGAATATTGGTACGACCACGAAAGCAGCGGGCTTGTGGAGCAGGTGCTCGAGCCTGTGCAGAGGAGATTCGTCATGGGCGGCCTCCGGCGTGCCGGGTGTCAGCTTCAGTGGGATTGTCAGTGCCAGAATAACACCGGCCAATGTCGCGTGAACGCCAGAAGCAAACACGAGAACCCAAAGCACCGCACCCAGCACAAGGTAAGGCCAGAGCGCCTTGACGCCCATCCGGTTGAAGATGATCAGATTGCCGACCACGATGCCCGCGCCCGCAAGGGCCAAGATATTAAGGTCGGCTGTGTAGAAGATTGCGATGACGATGACTGCGCCAAGATCGTCGATGATCGCAAGGGCTGCCAGAAATATCTTGAGCGAGGCCGGAACCCGGCTGCCCAGAAGCGATAGAACACCAAGTGCAAAAGCGATATCAGTCGCGGTTGGAATGGCCCATCCGCGTAACGCCGCCGGATCATTCCAGTTGAAACAGACATAGAACAGCGCAGGAAACAGCATTCCACCCGCGGCGGCTGCGCCTGGAAGGATACGTCGGCTCCAGGTCGAAAGCTGGCCGTCCAGCATTTCTCGTTTGATTTCCAGCCCGACGAGCAGGAAGAAGACGGCCATCAGCGCGTCGTTGATCCAGTGTTGCAGGCTGAGTGGCCCGATGTAGATGTGAAGGAGGTCAAAGTAGGTTTTCGCCAGCGGTGAGTTGGCGGTGATGATCGCCAAAACTGCGACGACCATGAGGACGATGCCACCAGATGCCTCTTTGTCGAGGAAATGGCGCAGAGTGGATTGGATGCGACCGGGTCTTGTTTCTGAAGACATGGGGTCTCGCTCCCTTGTGAGAGGTTGATCGAAGTCTCCGTCAATTTCGGGAAGGAACCCGTAGCGCACGCAGCACGCGCCAAGACCTTTAACTTAGGGGAGGCGGCCTGTCTTTTCTATAAAAATCGGTCTTTCGTGATCATGAATTTTACCGACGAATGCGCAAATTTCTGTGTTTTAGGCACTGCTGACTTACCGTAAGACCTTAGAAGGCTGTGCATGACCTTGACACCTCGACCCTGCCATTTAGACCTCGCGACAATTCTGGAATTAGGGAGTGAGGATATGAAAACATTGGCAACCATCTCGACGTTTGTCGGCAAGACATTCGCCGCCTGGGTCATTCTTTTTGCGGTCCTCGGTTTCTTTTTCCCTGACACCTTCAAGCAGATCGCGCCCTGGATCGTAACGCTCTTGTCGATCATCATGTTCGGAATGGGTCTCACCCTGTCCGTGGATGATTTCCGCGAAGTTGTGAAGCGTCCCGTCGACGTCACCATCGGCGTGCTAGGCCAATTCCTCATCATGCCGTTGCTGGCGGTGCTGTTGACACTAATTATTCCGATGCCTCCGGAAGTCGCGGCTGGCGTTATTCTGGTGGGCTGCTGCCCGGGCGGTACCTCTTCCAATGTCATGACATATCTGTCGAAAGGCGATGTCGCCCTGTCGGTCGCCTGCACCTCGGTGACGACACTTGCAGCACCGCTGGTGACGCCGTTCCTGGTATGGATATTTGCCAGCCAGTTCCTGCCGGTCGATGGCTGGGCGATGTTCCTGAGCATCGTTAAGGTGGTGCTGGTGCCGTTAGCTCTGGGTGCTGCGCTGCAGAAGCTGCTCCCTGGCGTCGTCAAGGCCGCAGTCCCAGCACTACCGCTGGTCAGCGTCATCGGCATCGTGCTCATCGTTTCGGCAGTCGTTGGTGCATCGAAAGGCGCGATCGCCCAGTCCGGCCTGATGATCTTTGCAGTCGTCGTTTTGCACAATGGCCTTGGTTATCTGCTCGGCTATTTCGCGGCTAAGGCGACAGGCCTTTCGCTTGCAAAGCGTAAGGCGATCGCCATCGAAGTCGGGATGCAGAATTCCGGTCTGGGTGCGGCGCTCGCAACTGCTTATTTCTCGCCTCTTGCGGCGGTTCCAAGCGCCATATTCAGCGTGTGGCACAACATTTCTGGCGCGCTTTTGGCAAATTGGTTTTCGGGACGTGTTGATGGCGATGCAAAAACACTGCCGGAACAGCGGGCTTGAAATCGTCGCATGACAGCATTCGGCGTTGAAACCGATACGGCACTTTAACCAGTCGCGCCACACGCCAGACGGCGTTCACCCCGTCTGGCGTTATCTCAACTAGTGATCGGTGATGAAAGTCTTTTGTATTTGGGAAGGCCTCAGCCGTCAGGGGTAGGGGTCAGAACAGAACAAGAGCAGTTCGAAATCGTACGCTAAGCCCGAACGAAGCGTGAACAATGCCATAGCTCGGGTTTTAGGCATTCGATCTCTGTGGATTGCCATCGACATGCGCCAGTTTTGATTTCGCTGTCCGGCCCGACTCGACGACGCTCAGCGCAGATTGGTCATGGATGGAGTGAGGCAATGGCAAAGCGCAAGCTTCTCAAAGATCAAGATCGACGGAAGCTTATCGACATACCAGTCGACGAGGACAGGCTGATCCGACACTTTTCGTTGTCATTGGCGGGTCGCCTGGAGATCGAACTGCGGAGACGTAATCACAACCGCCTAGGCTTTGCCATTCAGCTATGTCTGATGCCGCTGAGTGCTCAGGCGGCCTGACCTGCGGCCTTCACCGGATGCTTACCAAGTGAGTTCCCGGAGTTGAAATTTAATTACTGGTTGTGCAGTCGGGTCCTCGCTTCTGCGCCCCACTTTCTCGTCTGTGGCCCAAGACCTATTTATTCGCCGTAGGGGCGTGATGACTCCAGGAACCCTGGTCCAGGCGCATGTTGACGGCCCAGTCATAGACATCCCAGTTTATACGACGAGTTAAACGCACTGACTCAAATCGATCGTCGCCCGTAGCTAGGGTCACCACAAGTCTCTGAATGAAGTATCCTCAGATCGCCGCCTAACGCCGTAATGCCTCCAACGGGATCTCGAGTGTAACAACCAAGCCGTCGGGTATGAACAATCTCTCGATCGTTCCCATCAACTGCGCCTCTACGGTTCTTGCAACCATCCTTGTCCCAAAGCCCTTTCTGGTCGGCGTTTCTGGCACTGGAGGTCCGCCGACCTCGCGCCACACGATTCTGAATGTGTTGCCATCACAACTGCACTGCAGATCGATGTGACCATCAACGGTCGAGAGCGCACCGTATTTCGCCGAGTTTGTGGCAAGCTCATGGACGACTAGGGAAAGCGCCGCCGCTGTTTTTTCGCCCACTGACAATGACGGACAGGAAAAAATAACCTGCTTGGCATCCCGTTTGAAGGGGGCGAGTACTGCGTCAATCAAATTGGCAACGCCGCTTGTTAACCCATCGTCGCTCGGCCTGACGTTGACTATAAAATCGCTTGCCTTGCTGAGCGCCGATATCCGTCCCGTGACGCTTCGAACATAGCCGTCGAGATCTGTTTCAGTTCTTGCCGATACGAGAAGCAGGCTTGAAATCACCGAGAAGATATTTTTGATCCGATGGGCGAGCTCGCCCTGGATGAGCGATCGTTGTTCGTCAAATCTTGCCAGTTCCTCGACCCGTTCCCGCAACGCTATCTGTTCTTCGACGAGTTTGCCGAAGTCCGCCAAAATAGCCTGATCCCTATCTGTCCAGCGGTGCGGTTGAGAATCGATTGCGCAGAGCGAGCCTAGTATGTGACCGGTGCCACTCAACAAGGGAATACCGAGATAAGCGCGGACATTCAGATCAGGAATGGCAAGATTGTCACAAACGAGGGGATCAAGCGTTGCGTCCTCGATGACGAGAGGCGAAGCGTTCGCAACAACGTGCTGGCAAAACGAGTGCGTCAATGGCGTTTCGCGCTCTGTTTTCCACGGCTCTGGAAGACCGAAGGTACTTTTGAAGAACTGTCGCTTCGTGTCGACAAGTGATACGAGCGCAACAGGCACCGACAGTGTCACGGCGACCAACCGCGTCAACCGGTCAAAACGTTCCTCCGGGCCGCTATCCATCAGTTCGGTTTGGTAGAGAGCGTCCACACGTTCTCCGGCGAGATCTGCCGGTTCTGCCGCTTTTCCTGTCGAAGGTGATGATATTTCCGGTGGGTAGGTCAAATAAGATCCTTGGACAATGCTCAAGATTTGCGCGAGCCGTTAAGACGGTATTGTGCCTACGATCTGCAAGATATAATTACGTATCTGAACCTGCGAAAACAAGTGAAGATGCCGTGTGCTCTGTATTCACCGTCGCGTGACGATACTTGCGACGCGGTCGGACTATGGATTGCTTTGACCCACACTCCGACCGCACCCTTACTCTTCCCATGAAGCTGCAAATGCCGGCGAGGCCGTGAAGCTGTTCGGCTGCTGGACGGTCGGCGGCGGATCGCAGACGCCCTCTTGCAGGTATTTCATGGCTGAGAGAAAGCCGTTCCGCGACAGCGGTTTGGGCATGACACCGTGAGCGCCGGCAAAATCGGCAGGAATGATCTTCGGATTTGCAGTAACGAACACGATGATGGTGTTAGGCCACCGTTTCCGTATGAGTTTCGAAACATCAAGGCCGCTGGTGTTTTGCGCCAATTGAATATCAACAAAAGCCAGGTGCGGTAGCAGGTCTGCCGCCAATGCCTCCGCGTCGTAAAGTGACGTCGCTTCCGCAATGACGGAATGCCCAGCGTCTTCCACCATCATTTCCAGATCCATTGCGATCAGCGGCTCATCCTCGACGATCAGGATGTTGAGGGGCGGCTTAGGTCTCTGCATGATTATTGCTCACTGGAATACGGATCGTCGCGCTCATGTCGTCAAGCGAACAATCCCAGGTCACATGTGCCTTCAGCTGCGATGCTAATCTGGTAATAAGTTTGCCACTTGTAGGAGACAATTCGTGTTGCGGGGTTTTGCTCGACAGCCGATTGCCAACGGTGATTGTGATGGTCGTCCCGTCCGAATGGCAACTGACTTTCACAGCCGATAGCGGCAGATAGCTGTCGAAGAGGTGAAGGAGTACCTCGTTTATCAAGAGCCCGGCGGAGGTTGCTTGCTCGGACGGCAAGACTGTCCGCTGAATGCTGGATTCGATAGTCAACGTGTCATAGGCACTGGCGCTCACTGCATCCTGAATTAGATTTGAAACAAATGACGATAACTCGAAATATCGAACATCATCTGCCTGATATAGGCGCCGATGAATCGCGGCCATCGCGTCAACTCGTTCCATTGTTGATCGCAAAGCTCGCCTGACAATTGGCTCTTCCGTCTCGCGGATTTGCATCCGTAGCAATGAACCGATTACAGACAGGTTGTTTTTAACCCGGTGGTCGACCTCATGGAGAAGCAGCGATTGTGCTTCCATCGATGCCTCAAGATCAGCAGTCCGAACCCTAACCTCGTGATCAACATGCTCCTTCTGGTTAGCAATTCGCCTTTGTGCTTCCACCCGTTCCGTCACGTCTAACTGGGAGGCGAAGAAGAACTGCACTGTTCCGTCTTCGCCGCGCGCTGGGCTAAGGTAAAGAGCGTTCCAAAAGGTGGTGCCATCTTTTTTATAGTTGAGCAAATCGATGGCGATATCCTCGCCTCTCCCAATTGCCTCACCCACTTTTGCGACAGCTATAGGGTCAGTGTTTGGACCTTGAAGAAACCGGCAATTTCTCCCGATGCACTCTTCGCGGCTGTAACCAGTGAGAAGCTGAAATGCTTCGTTAACGAAGACAATCGGGTTGTCTGGCTGGGCAGGATCGGTGATCGCCATCGGCATTCGGGTGGACCGAACGGCAGCAGCAAAGGGATCAGCTTTACCCCGTTCGGCATGAAGTAAATCAGTCAGATGCCAGTTATCGCGTTGGTCCATGCCTACCGCCAAAATAGTAACAACGCTGAGTAATGCACGGGCCTCCACTTTGTTCCCTCACCTCAGCGACTGTGCCGATCAGAACACTCAGAGGTCCGCCGACGCTGACGCATAACGTCAATGAAGAGGCTGGCCTCTGAGGCATCCGTAAGAAACTCGTTTTCTCCCCAGAAAAGAGCGGGAGAGCAACGATGCACCAAAAACCAAGAATTCACTGTTTTTATTGGATTCCGCTATTCTTGTCGAAGGTCCGATTCCTATCAAGGCGGTGAAGGTTGTTTTACGTGGCCTTGCGAAACTTCGGCGGTTGGCGGCACTGATAATTGATAGGCTCTGATAGTACGATCTCTACGGCTAGCCGGGGATGGGCGCGCCCTCCATAGCGAACGAGCGGCTGGAACTTTCGGTCACCCAATGTATTCTGACGGCATGAAACTAAATATCGCAATCATAACGATGTTTGGCGCCGTGTTGGCTGCGTGCAGCCCAGTAGGGCCATCAGGCAATCCGTCGGTGCCTCAGCCAGTCAAACCGGTCGAAATCGACCGATACCTAGGTCACTGGTTCGAGCTGGCGCGCTATGAGAACCAGTTTGAGCGCGATTGCGAGGCCGTGACTGCTGACTACTCACTTCGAAAAGATGGCATGGTCCGCGTGCTCAACACCTGCCTGGAAGGCGGAGTACACGGTAGGCGTAAAGAATCCGAAGGCAGGGCAAAAACTGTGCCGGATAGCGGCAACGCCAAGCTAAAAGTATCGTTCTTCGGCCCAATTTACGGGAATTACTGGATCCTGGATCGCGCCGCGGACTATTCTTGGTCGATAGTCGGCGAACCTTCGGGTCGTTATTTATGGATTCTGACGCGGGTACCAAAACCCACACAAAAGGCCCGTAACATGCTCGTCGAGAGGGCCAAGGCGCTCGGATACGATGTCGACATGCTGCGGTGGACGCAGCATTAGACGCATCATGAATAGTCGCCGCTTTCCCGTGGAAACTCCCAGCCGAACCGGCTACGAGCTCCGCACAATCGGTGACACTCCCGAAGGGCTCGATGGCATTTCGCTCTGAGGTCTGCTTGTCACCAGCAGGCTGTCAGCGTAAATTTCGCGAAATCAACTCAAGATCGCCGCGATCATGATCGCGGCGAAAGACAGGAACATGACGCATCCGACGATGATCGTGATGAGAGCTTGCGCCGAGATATAGGTTCCAGCGATACCTCCGATAACGCCCGGCCAGCCGCTTTTAGGATCTTTGCCGCTCATCGGATAACCGCAGGCAGGGCAGGCGAACGCCTTTTCAGATACCCGGCCCTCGCATTCTGGACAAACAACCAGCGCCATATCAATTCCCTCCGATTACAAATTCTACACGACGGTTTTTTTGTCGCCCAACAGGGTCGTCTGCGCCCGACGCCGTTTGGTTTGGAACCACAGGAAATCGTTCGCCCTTGCCCGCGGTGCTCATCTTCTGCGTAACGCCATTTTCTTCGAGCCACGCCTTTACCGAATTGGCCCTGCGGATGGAAAGCTTGTCGTTGTATCCATCGCTCCCCTTTGAATCGGTGTGGCCGGTAATTTCAACGCGACTGTCGTGCATTGTTATCAACACCTCCGACAGTTGCGAGAGAGTTGCTTCAGCGTCTGGTCGGATGTTGGACTTGTCGAAATCAAACAAAACATCGCTCGGCAGGCTCACCAGAATGCGGCCATTCACCTGCCTTGCTCCGAGTTTGACGAGCGTGTCCTCGGTTTTCAATCGCGTCTCGTCGTCCATATCCTTCAGGCCAAAGGATGATGTTTCAGACGAGAACGAACCTGTACTCTGCTCGGTATGCTCTTTGAACGTGGAAGCAGCGAATTCGATTTCGCGGAAACTCGATAGCTGCTCGTCCGGCGGCGTGGACGTCACGGTGATGGAATATTGCGATGCAGCGGCTGGACTTGTGAGAAAAAGCGACAGAATAATCGCCCATCTCATTGTTTCAGTTCCAAGGGCACCGTTACGCCAGGTGCGCTCGTATCATCACCGGATTTGCCAGGATTGAAGACGAGCGACACTTTTTTCACCTCCGGGGGGAAAACGCCGGGAAAGACAAGGTCACCTTCCATCGTCTTTCCATTGGAGATGCGCATCCACTTGTTATCAGCAATCTGACGCATATGCAGCCGATCCTGCTCGCCTTCGCCCCAGGACAGATAGGCATTCTCGCCATCGTTCATGTTGACGGAGAGCGTTTGATGACTGTCGAAACTTGCAAGCAAGCGTACCTTCGTTGAAGCGTCGCTGACCGTGATTGTTTTGACCTGAACAGTAAGGCCCACTGGAACACTCACTTGTCCACCTGTCACAATGTAGGTCTGATCTGCAGCTTGGGCTGCACCTGCAACAAGCACCGAAACGAAAGCCAGATTTCTGAACAAAAGGTCCTCCAGGGTAAAGTCAATTATCAAATCAAATAATGCCTGCCACTCTTAAAGGTGCTGAACAAGGCATCTCAATCTTTTATCGAAATATTTGTGGCAAAAAGTAAGCACGCTTCCAAACGCAGTTGGTCCGCTAATCTTCTGTTGGCAGGCTGTAATGTCGGTGACATGTATGTCGTCACCAAGGACGGGTTTGAAAACCTCTCCCGCCACACCCCCGCTTGAAACCCACCGCATCGCTGCCGAGGACTAATATGACCGAACACTCGCATTTCGATTTCGCAAAACTCAGCGAACGCGAACGCTACAAAATCCTGATCGGAACCGTCATTCCGCGTCCGATCGCACTGGTGACGACGGTGAACAAGGACGAGCAGCCAAACGCCGGTCCCTTTAGTTTCTTCAATGTCCTGACCCACGACCCGGCAATCGTCGCCATCGGCGTCTAGAACTATTCGGACATGCGCTTCAAGGACACCGCCCGTAATATCCGCGAGACCGGCGAATTCACTGTCCACATCTGCGATAACGCGCTGGTCGACCAGATGGAAGTCTGCGCCATCAAGTTTGGCCCCGAAGTTGACGAGATGGAGGAGGCGGGCCTTGCCACGGCACCCGGCCAGATGGTGAAAAGCCCCCGTATCCTCGCCGCCCCCGCTGCCCTGGAATGTCGCCGGCACACGACGCTTCAGGTCGGCCCGGCCCGCGAAATCATCCTCGGAGAAGTCGTCGGCGTATTCGTCCGCAGCGATGCGGTGAATGCGTCCAATCTGCACATTGACCAGCAGCTCATGGATGCCGTCGGCCGCATGGGTGGGCACACTTATACCCGCACCCGTGATCAGTTCGATATCAATACGCTGACACCACAGGAATGGGAAAGCCGGAAGGCAGATGAGAAGGTGGCGGCGGAATGAAGTCACTTAATCTTTAAAATCAGAGACGTATCTGATTTGTATGAGCTAAGATTTGTCTGGTTACGGTTCGAATCCTGTCAAGAGCTACAAGAGGTTTGCCGCTTGCCTCAGTTCAGCAGACCCGAGGTTGTTCTGAGCGCTTCCGACCAAACCGCATATCCTGCTCCATTTAGATGAACCAGATCTGGCAAATAATAACGGAACATGGGCAGTCCGTTTTCCCCGATGAGGCCGACGTTCGGGTCAAACCACGTCGTGTGTTCGCAACTGTTACACCAGTCGCGCGCCTCTTGGTTAAAGAGATCGAATTCATGGCGATAAATCCAGCGCGCTGGACTTTGCTTGATCGCCAGAACAACCACATCCGCGCGTGGTAACGCTTGAGAGATGCGATCACGCAAATCCTGCAGGTGCCGAAGGGTTGTTTCAGCCTTGAGGCCGTCGCTAGCAATATCGTTCTCACCGAAATAAAGCAGCACTTTGGCTGGCTTCAGTGGAACAAGGACTTGGTGCAGGTAGTGGCTGGCAGAAAGGTACGTGCCGCCGCCAAATCCGAGATTGACGATATCCAGCGAGCCAAGATCCTCGGCGACTGAGCTCCAGATCCGAAATGAGGAGGATCCATACAAGGCGATCGGGTTGTCTGGAAGACCGATGCGCTGAAGGCGGGCAAGAATGGCAATGATATCGTTTTCGTGTCGACTGGTGCCGATATTAGCTGGGAAGTCGTGCATGGCAGTCCTGAAACATCTGGCTTGAAAGACGAATGACGCAATCTGGGGCTCGGCGGAAAATCGAGGTTAAGATAGTGTTTGCTTAAGGATAGCCAGCGCCCCTTTCGTCAGGGTGTCATCCACAGCCACGGATGTCTTGAGACCGAATATATCTGCGGCAACCACGTAGAGATCGTTGAGCCCGTCATTACCGACGATAGCTGCGTCTTCTCCTTCAGCATACCATCCGGCTTCTCGGGCTTGCCGAAACTCCTGCCCGATGACCAGTCCCCGCACATAGGAACGCAGCTGCTCCGACGATAGGTGGCCGACAAGGCCGCCGGTTCGCGATGAAAACAGCAGCGACAGCATGGCGGCAGATTGCTTTGCCTCTCTCAAACCCCAGCGATAGGCTTCCGGATCATCGACCGGCGGCTGCGCGGAACCTCGCGCAATGAAGGAGTGATTGATGAGAAGGTTGAAAATTTCACCAGTCACGAATGTCTGAAAGCCATCGATTCGTCCCCCCTTAATGCGCGCCCACTTGCTGTGGGTGCCGGGGACGATAAGGGTGGCGTCTCCGCCAAGGCCGTGGCCAACGATCTGGGTTTCCTCACCGCGCATCACGTCCGGGAAGGGCTGGCGCGCGGGGTCGTTCAAACCGGGCAGGAAAACGAGATCGGACCCGTTCGGCAGCAAGCCTCGCACCGTGCCGGCGGCAAGTTCTGCAGGGCCTGCCGGGCACGGAACATAAGCGACCTCGACCCAGCCATTGCGGCTAGTGATCATACCGAGTGCGGCAACGGGCAAGGCCCCGTGAAGTGAGAACCAGGGTGCAAGCGCAGCCATCAGCGCCGCCTCATGCTTACCCTTATCAAGGCTTGTAATGCCGTCGGCAGTTTCAAGATGATCGAGCTCTTCGCCGCCTTCACCAGCCAGCGTCGCTCGTAGTGATGTCGTACCCCAGTCAACGATGATCGATGTCGGCAGTGCTGCCATGTCTTGACCTCCTCATTCATTTCATTTGTGGGCTTGTCATAAGTCGGAAGACTAGATAGTGTCAATTAGTGAATTCAAGGTGTCAATATATGATACTAATTTGGGAGGATAAGATGGTGGTTGACCTCAGGGGGATTTTGCCCGTTCTGCCCACGCCGTTTCTGGCTGATGGCGGCATTGACGAAGCAGGCATGAAGCGGCTTGTGGTCTTTGCGCTCGACAAGGGCGTGGATGGAATCGTCTTTCCCGGTTTCGCTAGCGAAGTGGAGACTTTGAGCGCCGCCGAGCGCGCAACCCTGCTGAAGATCGTCGTGGATGCTGCGGCTGGGCGGGTGCCGGTCGTCGCCGGCGCCAGTGCTGCCGACTGGCGTGACGTGGTCGAGCATGGACGGGCGGCATCGGCGCTTGGCATTCATCACCTGATGGTCCAGCCGCCCAAATCGGTCGGCACGGATGTACCGGCGCTGACCGAATTCCTTGGCAGGGTTGTCGAAGCACTTCCCGAAGTTGAAATCATCCTGCAGAACGCGCCTGCGCCGCGCGGCTCCGACCTCTCGCCGCAGGCGATCGTGGAGATCGTGCGTGCCTTGCCTAAGGTCACCTATGTAAAGGAAGAGACGCTCCCCGCTGGCCCCGCCATCAGCCACATCATTGCCCAAGCGCCCGCGACGCTGAAGGGCGTCATCGGCGGTGGTGGCGCGCGCTACATTCTCGACGAATATGCACGTGGTGCCACGGCGGCCATGCCGGCGCTGGAGATCGCTGAGCAACATGTGGCCATCGACCGGGCACTTGTCGCGGGGCGACGGGAGGAGGCTCGCAAGATCTATGTCCGCACCTTGCCGCTTCTGGTGTTACAGGCGGTTTATCGCATGCGGTTGACCAAATATGTGCTGGCGCGTCGTGGCGTAATCGAAGGCGTGAGTGTGCGTGCGCCGACACCCGAGCTTGATGCGGCGGCCATTGCCGATATCGACGCCAATCTGGTTGAGCTGGGCCTTGCGGCCCCGGAGGCCGCATGAACAGCCCTGTCGCAACCGTCGAGGTCTTTACGCTGACACAGCCACGTAAGGTTCCGTATCTTGGCGCACTCAGGGAAGGCGAGGTCGTCAATCCAAACGGTTATATCGTGCGCAAGGGCAATCGAACGGTCTATCCTACCTTTGACCGCAGCGTGCTAGTGCGGATGACGACCAAGGCCGGCGTTGTCGGCTGGGGCGAGACCTATGGTATCGTCGCGCCCGGTGCGGTGGCGGCAATCATCAACGATCTGCTGGCCGGGTTCGTGATCGGCCGCGACGCCTCCGATCCCTCTGCGATCTATGACGATCTTTACGACATGATGCGCGTGCGCGGTTACACCGGGGGCTTTTACGTTGATGCGCTCGCCGCACTCGATATTGCGCTCTGGGATATCGCCGGCCAGGAAGCCGGAAAATCGGTTCGCGACCTTCTCGGCGGCGGCCTGGACAGCTTCTCGGCCTATGTTTCCGGGCTGCCGGAAAAGACGTTGAGAGAGCGGGGGGAGTTGGCTAAATACTGGCAGGACCGTGGTTTCAACGCCTTCAAATTCGCAACGCCGGTGGCTGACGATGGCCCGGCGGCGGAAATCGCCAATCTTCGGCACGTCCTTGGCCCACAGGCAAAAATTGCCGCCGACATGCACTGGAACCAGACGCCGGAACGCGCGCTGGAACTGATTGCCGAGATGAAATTGTTCGATCCGTGGTTCGCTGAGGCGCCGGTCTGGACGGAGGATATTGCCGGATTGGAAAAGGTATCGAAAGGAACAGATATACCGATCGCCGTTGGCGAGGAATGGCGCACCCATTGGGACATGCGCGCCCGCGTCGAGCGCTGCCGCATCGCGATCGTGCAGCCGGAAATGGGGCACAAAGGCATCACCAATTTTATCCGCATCGGCGTTCTTGCTGCCGAGCATGGCATTGACGTCATTCCGCACGCGACAGTCGGTGCCGGCATCTTCCTTGCCGCCAGCCTGCAGGCATCATCGACATTGCCGACTTTAAACAGCCACGAGTTCCAGCACTCGATTTTCGAGCCCAACCGTCGCCTGCTTACCGGTGACATGGATTGCCGGGAAGGAAGATATTACCTGCCGGCCGGCCCGGGACTTGGCGTCAAGCCGTCGGAGGCGGCGCTCGCCCTTCTTGAACGTATCTGAATTGGTTTTTTGGAGGAGGAACCCATGACCAAAAGAATGAGAACTCTGGCGCTTGGCACAGCGACCGCATTGTTGATGACGCTGGGCGGATTTGCTCCCGCCATGGCCGATACTGTGCTGAAGTTCATCTCCTGGCAAACGGACGATGCCGGCACGGGCGAATGGTGGCGCTCTGCCATTGCTACCTTTGAAAAACAGCATCCGGGCGTGAAAATCGAATTCACCAAAGCGGAGCGTAGTTCCTATGCCGACACGATGACAACGCTTTTCGCGGCCAACCAGCCGCCGCAGATCGTGCATTTGGCGTCATTCGAATTTCAGATGTTTGCAGATAGCGGCTGGCTCGAACCTCTCGACCCGTGGCTCAAGAAAGACACCATCGACATGACCGGTTGGGCCGGCCAGCAGAAATGCGAGTGGAACGGCGAAACTGTCTGCATCATGACCAACTATTTCGGCTTCGTCATGGCCTATAACAAGAAGATTTTGGAAGAAGCGGGCGTCGCGGTTCCGAAGACCTACGACGAGTTTTTGGCCGCAGCAAAGGCGACGACCAAGGATCTCAATGGTGATGGCATCATCGACCAGTTTGGCACCGGCCATGAAACCAAAGGCGGTCCGGGGCAATATCTGACGGAAATGCTGAACTACATCCTTGATGCAGGCGCCTACTGGACCGACAAGGACGGCAACATCACCATCGATACGCCGCAGATGGCGGAAGGCTTGAGCCGGTGGAAAACCGTCATGAAAAGCGGCATCAGCCCGGTTGACATGAGCGCCAGCGACGTACGCAAGCTCTTTGCCGACGGCAAAATGGCGATGCGCTTCGATGGGCCCTGGCTGTACGGCACGACCGAAAAGGGTTCGGCCAAGAATGACATTGTTTACGCAGCACCGCCGTTTCATCCGCCGCTCGGTGGATCGTCCAACGTGCTGGCCATGCCGGCTGATATTCCCGACGACCAGAAGGCATTGGTCTGGGATTTCATCAAGCTGACGATGTCGCCGGAATTCCAGCGCAGCTATGCCACACTTGGCGGCAACACTCCGCCAAGCCCGAAGGCCGACGTCTCGGGTGTCGAAAAGACCATCCCGCATTTTCCCGTACTCATCGCCACGATGAAGGCGGCATCCGAGGCGGGTATCGACCGCGTTCCGACCGGACTTGAGCTCTTCTACAATGAGTTCAGCAAGATGGTGATGGAAGAAAGCCAGCGGATGATCATACAGGATCTCGATCCGGCAGAGGTGGCGAAGACCATGCAGGCAAAGGCGGAAGCCATCAAGGGTTAATCCCAATGTCTCGCCATGGCCCTCTTAAAGGGCCATGGCCATCATCCGCATCCGGCAGGAGGACTATCCATGACCGAATCCGTTCGGGCTGGGCGTCGCAAGTTTTTCGATCTTGCGCGTCCCAGCCGGCAACATCTTCTCGGCTATATTCTGATCGCACCCGCGGTCCTGATGGTTGCCGCCATCATCGTCTGGCCGCTCGTTTTGGCCATCGACCTGTCGTTCCAGCAGGTTAAGATTCCAAGGCTCGGTGGCGCCAGCCGACCATTCTCATTGGCCAATTACAACTGGCTGTTTTCGTCACCGGAATTCTGGCTGGCCTGCTGGGTGACGTTGAAGCTGGTTATAGTTGTCACCGTCGGCAGTGTTGCCGTTGGTCTGAGCACGGCGCTTCTCGCCAACAACCGCTTTAAGGGCCGCACCGTCGCGCGGCTGGGAATGGCGCTGCCCTGGGCTGTCCCGGAAATCATCGCGGTCGTCATTTCTGCATGGATGTTTGACACCTCCTTTGGCCTGTTCGGCTGGCTGGCGATCCAGCTCGGTTTCACTGACCAGATGATACCCTGGGTCAGCAGTTCCACGGCCGCCTTCTGGGCCGTTGCCATCACCATGGTGTGGAAGGGCTTTCCATTCGTGTCGATCATGTGTCTCGCCGGCCTGCAGTCCATTCCCGCCGATTATTACGCGGCCGCAAAGGTGGATGGCGCAAGTGTCTGGCAGCGTTTCCGCTGGATCACTATGCCGCTGTTGATGCCGGTTCTGGGCGTGACGCTGGTGCTGACGCTGCTTTGGGTGTTCCGCGACTTTTCGATCATCAAGGTTTTGACCGGCGGCGGGCCGCTGCGTTCGACCCAGACATTGTCGATCATGACCTATGACCAGGCCTTCCAGTACCACAATTTCGGCCGTGCCGCCGCCGTCGGCGTGCTGACACTGGCGATCTGCATCGTCGCGAGCCTGTTGATGCTCGGCCGGCGTTCTAAATCGATCTATTGAGGAGGCTTTGATGAAGCGAACATTTTTGCAGAGCCTTGCTCTTTACGCGACCGTCATCTTCACGCTGGTGATGATCCTCTTCCCGGTTTACTGGCTTCTTGTCACAGCACTTTCCACCACCGATGAGCTGTACCGGCTGCCGCCGACCTTCTGGCCGGAAGACGCGCAGTGGGATATTTTCGCCCGCGTCTGGGCGGCAAAACCGATCCTGCTCTGGCTCTGGAATTCGATGCTGGCGGCCATCGGTTCTGTGGCGCTGTCGATGCTGGTTTCGGTCAGCGCCGGTTATGCGCTCTCGCGCTACTCCATGAGGGGCGGCGCGACCATGGGTCTCTTCGTACTGACGGCGAAGATGCTGCCTGCGACGCTGCTGGTCATTCCACTGTTTTCCATCTTTTCCAGCTTCGGCCTGATCGGCAGCCTGTGGACGCTGGTGCTGGCGCATTCGACGATGATCATTCCGTTCGCCACGTGGATGCTAAAGGGCTATTTCGACACCATTCCCAAAGAACTGGAACAGGCCGCCATGGTGGACGGTTGCTCGCCGATCGGCGCGATGGTGCGCGTCGTGCTTCCGATCGCCACACCCGGTCTTGCAGCCACAGCCCTTTATGCCTTTGTGCTCAGCTGGGCAGATTATGCCTATGCGCGCACCTTCCTCGTCAACTCGCCGGACAATTGGACGGCCAATCTCGGCATCACCACGATGCAGGGCGAATACGTCACCTACTGGAATGACATATCCGCCGCATCGGTGTTCATCGCGCTGCCGATCATCGCAATCTACCTGTTCCTGGAACGTTATTTGGTCGGCGGCCTCACCGCTGGCGCGGAGAAATAAGCATGGCCAATATATCCATTCGCAATGTCAGCAAATCTTATGGCGCGCTCAATGTACTCAGGCCCTTTTCGCTTGAGATCGAGAACGGCGAGTTCGTGGTTCTGGTCGGGCCTTCCGGCTGCGGCAAGTCGACGATGTTGAAAATCCTTGCCGGTCTCGAACCGGCAAGCGACGGGCAGATATTCATCGGCGACAATGAGGTCACGGATCTGGCACCGGGTGACCGCGACATCGCCATGGTCTTCCAGAACTATGCGCTTTATCCGCACCTGACCGTTCGCCAGAATATCGGCTTCGGCCTAAAGATGCGCGGCACCGACAAGGCCGAGCTCGACCGCCGGGTCAACGATGCGGCGCGCATCCTAGAAGTGACACCCTATCTCGACCGCAAGCCCAAGGATCTGTCGGGCGGCCAGCGGCAGCGCGTCGCGCTGGGCCGCGCCATCGTGCGCCAGCCGCAGGCCTTCCTGATGGATGAGCCGCTTTCCAACCTCGACGCCAAGCTGCGTGTCCATATGCGCGCCGAAATCGGCGCCCTGCACAAACGTATCGGTGTCACCACCGTTTATGTAACGCATGACCAGGTGGAAGCCATGACCATGGCGGACCGGGTGGTTATCATGCAGGGTGGCGTCATCCAGCAAATCGCTGCACCGGACGAGCTCTTCAATAATCCGGCCAATCTTTTCGTTGCTGGTTTCATCGGCTCGCCGGGCATGAATTTCCTCAATGCGGAACTGCGCAACGGTACGCTGACACTGTTTGGCCAAACGGTAACGATGCCTAAAGCCCGAGCCCATGAAGGAAATTTCGTTGTCGGCCTGCGACCGGAGCATCTGACGCTGGGCGATGCGCCCGTGATGTTCAACGTCCGTCCGACGCTGGTGGAAAGTCTGGGATCGGAGAAATACGTCTATTTCGATGATGGCGGCGCAAGGGTGGCCGATGGCGAAGAGGGCAAGTCCAAGGGGCTGATCGCCCGCGTCTCCCATACCGGCAGCCTTGCTGGCGATGAGGCGCTGCGGCTCGGTTTCGATCCAGCTCAGCTCTATCTCTTTGATGCAAAGACCGGAGCACGGCTATGATCCTGGTCACCGGATCGGCAGGCCGTGTCGGCCGCGCCGTGGTTGCCGCGTTGCGCGCTGGTGGCCGCACCGTTCGTGGCCTCGATCTGAAGCCGTCAGGAACCGGTGGCGAGGAAACTGTCGGGTCGCTGGAGGATGCCCAGGCCATTTCCAAAGCCATGGTCGGCGTGAGTGCGGTCCTGCATCTGGGAGCCTTCATGTCCTGGGTACCCGCTGATCGCGACCGCATGTTCGCTGCCAATGTCGAGGGCACGCGTCGGCTTTTGGACGCGGCCTCGGCGGCTGGAGTTCGCCGGTTCGTCTTTGCATCTTCTGGTGAAGTGTATCCTGAAAACCGCCCGGAGTTCCTGCCGGTCACCGAAGACCATCCGCTTCGTCCCAATTCGCCCTATGGTTTGACGAAGCTGCTGGGCGAAGAGCTGGTAGGATTTTATCAACGGACTAGCTCCATGGAAACGGTGATCCTGAGGTTCTCACATACGCAGGATGCGGCGGAACTTCTGGATGAAGACAGTTTCTTTTCCGGTCCTCGCTTTTTCCTACGGCCGCGCATTCGCCAGCAGCAGAATTTCGGAAACACGGCTATCGCCGAACTGCTTCAGTCCAAAGACATTGATGAGCCCTCGCACATTCTGGCGCGCAATGAAAACGGCCGACCGTTCCGTATGCACATCACCGATACGCGCGACATGGTGGCAGGCATTCTGCTCGCTCTCGATCACCCCGAGGCGGCTGGAGGTACCTTCAATCTAGGTGCCGACGAACCAGTCGATTTCGCCGCACTTCTGCCGAAGATTGCAGCGCTGACCGGCCTTCCCATCGTCACGGTCGATTTTCCCGGCGATGGCGTTTATTACCATACGTCCAACGAGCGGATCAGAAACAAATTGGGGTTTGAAGCAGAATGGACGATGGACCGGATGCTGAACGACGCGGCGGCCGCAAGGCGGGGGCGGTGCGCGAAGGAGCAGAGGCGATGAAGCCTGAGACGCCTGGCGGCACGGCGGCGCTGGCCAAGGGGCTAACCCTGCTCGACATGGTTGCCGATGCGCCCGAACCGCCACGTTTTGCTGAGTTATTGCGCGCTTCCGGACTGCCGAAGCCGACCTTTGCACGCATCCTGCGCACCCTTATCGCCTACGGCCTTGTCCGGCAGGATGCGGCCCGTGGCACTTATGTTCTTGGCCAGCGTTTTCTGGAAATGTCCCACAAGGTCTGGGAGAGTTTTGATCTCCTCTCGGCGGCGACCCCAGAGCTCGAGCGGCTGGCGGCCGAGCTGGGCGAGACAGTTGCGCTGTGTCGGCTTGACGGCACGATGACGCAATATCTGGCCGAGCGTTCGCCGAATGGTCTTTCCGTGCGCGTCGAGGTAGGGCGCCGCGTCCCCCTGCATTGCACGGCACCTGGCAAGGCGCTGCTCGCCTTTCAGGACCCGGCCGTCGGTCGGGCCCTGCTGGATCGCCTGCCGCTCGACCCGCAGACAGCCAAAACCATCACGACGCTCGATGCGCTCCAGGCTGACCTTACATTGACGCGAGCGCGTGGTTATTCGATATCTTATGAGGAGCATCTGCCGGGCGTGAATTCGGTTGCGGCCCCTGTAATAGGCCGTGATAATACGCCGATGGGCGTGCTGGTCGCGCTTGGACCCTCATCACGGCTTGATACCTCCATCATTCATCCTGCCGGACGTGAACTGATTGCCGCCGCGCGTCGCATCACTGGTGCCGCCGGGGCCGTCGCTATCAGTTCCAGACCAAGGCCGCGATCGGCAACGGGCCGACCAAGCGCCGATTTGACGTGTATCCTTCCATGGGGTGCACAGCTCGGCGAGAGCCCCGTGTGGCATGACGGCGAGAACGCTCTCTACTGGGTGGACATCCTTCACCCCGCCGTTCATCGCTTTGATCCGGCGACAGGGCGTAACGAGACCTGCGAGACCGGCAAGTTGGTCAGTGCGGTCATTCCGGTTCGCGGTGGACGTCTGCTCGTCGCGTCTCAGGATGGGATCGAATGGCTTGATTTTTCGTCCGGACGCCTCACCCCCTTTGTGAGCCCGGAGGCAGGCATCGCCGATAATCGCCTTAACGATGCCAAATGTGGGCCCGACGGGGCGATATGGGTTGGATCGATGAGAATTGATGCATCCAAGCCAACAGGCGCGCTTTATCGGATCAATGCCAATGGCGCTTTCGAGCGCAAGGAGGGTGGCATCATCGTTTCCAATGGACTCGGCTGGAGCCCCGATGGGAAAACATTCTACTTCGTTGACACGGTTCCTGGTCTCATCCACGCCTATGATTGCAACACTGTCAATGGAACGCTGTCCAATCGGCGCGAGTTCGCACGCATTCCCGTCGCTGACGGTCGGCCTGATGGCCTAGCCGTGGATGTGGAGGGAGGGGTCTGGTGTGCAATCTGGGACGGCTGGTGCGTGCGCCGTTATCTTCCGGACGGCAAGCTAGACCAGGTCATCGACATGCCGGTGCCGCGCCCGTCCAGCATTGCCTTTGGCGGGCCGGATCTTTCGACGCTGTTCATCACCAGCGCCCGGACGCGCCTGCCGGCGTCCACGCTTGCCGAGGCGCCGCTCTCGGGCGGCCTGTTTTCCTGCCGTCCCGGAACCGCCGGGGCGCGGATTTCTGTGTTTGAAGGATAAACGCATGCGTCTCGAAAGTGTGTTTGGACTGACGGGCCGCACTGCGCTCGTCACAGGTTCTAGCGGCGGCATAGGTGCCGCCATCGCGCAGGGGCTAGCGGGCGCAGGGGCCCGTGTTATTCTGCATGGCGTGAAGGCTGGAGCCGCTGCAGCCGTTCAGCGCCAGATCGTCGCAAGCGGTGGCAAAGTGCAAGAACTGGCGGGCGATCTTTCAGAGCCCGGTGCCGGCCGCGATCTCATCGAGCGCGCCGAGACAATTGCCCCGGTCGATATTCTTGTCATCAATGCCAGCGCACAGATCAACGCTGTGCTGTCAGAACTGACGCCGAACGATCTGGCGTTTCAGCTGGCGGTCAATCTTGGCTCGACCGTGGATATGCTTCAAGCGGCTCTTCCGCGCATGGCGGCCCGTAAGTGGGGCAGGGTGGTTTCTATCGGCTCGGTCAATCAGTTGCGACCGAAGGGCATCGTCACCGCCTATGCCGCGACCAAGGCTGCCCAGCATAATCTGATTCAGAGCCAGGCGCGGGATTATGCGCGTGACAATGTCTTGCTCAATACGCTCGCTCCCGGCCTCATAGACACCGACCGCAACGCCCACCGTCGTGACGAGGATCCCGAGGGCTGGGACAACTACGTCCGTACGCTAAACTGGATGGGCCGTGCCGGGCAGCCGGAAGAAATGGTGGGGGCCGCCATCTTCCTTTCATCTCAGGCGTGCAGTTTCATGACAGGAGAGAACATTCTCTTGACCGGTGGATATTGAAGGGTTGCTGCGAACGCTTAGCAAGCACGAGGTTTTATTGGAATTGGGGTGCTGACGCTCCAGCCTTGATTGCCTGAATAGTAAATGCCGCAGCTCTTATCATTATCTCGGCGCGACATTGTAATTCATCGGACCAATAGCTTGAGCTGCTTTACGCGGTTCAGCGCGATTGGCAAAGTGGGGGTGCGGACGATAACTTGGACCACCAGTGAGTCAAATCCTGCCAAACAATCAGTGATCTAAGCTTGCAGAGGTTGTTTTGTGGTCGTCGACGGTTCGATTCCTTTCAAGGCGATGGCACTCCATTGCTGGCATCCACAGGTGTGAGTCCATTCAATAACGGTAACAAGTTCATAGAGCGCGCGCGGTTGCGATAGGGGCGGCGAGCAACCAGACGCCCAAAAAGGCACGCTCCTACGGTGCCAGTGTATATGCACCGCCTCCGCCTCTGAGCTTGGACGCTAAGAACTCCCCGAGCCGAGAGCCATCCGCATTGCGAACGACAATTTTGAGTCTCCCCCGTAAATCCGGACGCCTCAATAGGAAAATTGCAAGCGCGACTATTGCAGCGCGATTAGCTGCCTCAACGTCCGTTTCGCACACCACTTCACGTCGAACGCAAGTTTCGCAGTCCCATATTTCAAATGAGTAACTTTGCATTCCATCCGCCCCCAGACAGCACGATTTAAAACATATGCCTTTTCAGATGATTCGAATGCTCTGATTATTGACGTAAAGATATTATGGGTTCTACTTTTTGGATTGTTCGCCAGAACTTCCTAGTCGAGGTGCAAAATTTTACTGCAATTCCGCCACTACTACTAAAATTTATGGTTATTTCTCTGCAATCGAGCGGTACATTTCTCATCCAAACCGCGAGCAACGCGTAAACGAGCTTGCTTGATCGAGAAGTATACGCTTGTTGTACGGCGGGGGCTAGTTCTTTGGCAAATGTGAGCTTGTCTTGCACGACCATCCAGTTGGCCACGTCCCAACAGTCTGCGGGGAGCGACGCGGCGTCAACAGCCGGTCATGTAAACCCGGGACGGTATGAAGAAAGCTGAATTGCCTACAAGCGTGGGCCTATTTCAGGCCGGAACCGAGAGCCTGGGTGCTTCCTCGCTGAAAATTTCTTCTAAAGCCGCTAAAATTTGCCGTACCGGCTCGGAGCGGCTGAAATAATAAATCGTCTGGGCATCGCGGCGGGTTTGCACCACATTTGCATTGCGCAGTTTGGAAAGATGTTGAGATAACGCTGATTGGCTGAGGCCAACCTTTTCTGCTAGCTGACCCACCGGCATTTCTCCCTCAACGAGGATCCGAAGTATCGTGAGTCTCTTTGGGTTCTCCAGCGCGGATAAGAGCGTCACTGCCGAATTAATTGATTGCTCATCAAGGCGTCTGCTCACTACGTTTGTCTCCAAAGCTATTCTCATTTAGGCAAAGATTGACAGGATACGGATCTCTTGTTCCTTACCTCCGCCGACCACCAAATGGCACCTGGGGGAGAAAGTAAGCCAATCTTTGCTAATTTAGATTAGTCGGTATCCGTCAATCTTCAATGCGAACAACGCTGATGAGTGCCTCTAAGGTGCAGTGATGTCACTGAGGTGCAGGTTTATTGCGCGGTTTGACGGAGGTTAACTGATTTGCCTATTAAAAAGTGGTCCGCCGAAATTTGGAACCGTCCTTTGGGAATGCAGAACTGGTTGTCAGAGGCTCGGATTGAAGCAGGAACTTCATGTGACCGATTTATGTAGCTTAATTTGTATCTGTCCATTGAACGACCGATTTCAAACAAAATCTGAGCTTCATTGCCACGCATAAGAAGATTCGAGTATGGTTGAATCGTGTTTCATGCGTTTTTTAGCGAAGTTAACACGTGTTTGGATGTGTTAGGAATGTCGAACGGTCCGTACAAAGAACTCAAAATTTCGTCCAGGGATATCGGAGAAGTTGAGGAGTATTTGAGTGACGCTTATGCCCCGGTGTCTGCAACTCCACTCGGCTCGCACCACAAGTACGGGGTCAACGGACATCTCGCCGTGCTCGATGACGTTTTCTTCGAATGGTCGAAAACAATTGGAAGTTATCGCGTTACTCCCATCGAAATGTTCGATTCTGTTCTCTTCAATTTCGTCAGCGAAGGGACAACGGATTACCATTTCAAGGACAATAAATTAACGATCGCCGCCGATCAGGTGATTGGTTACCGGCACGCAGACAACGTTGATGTTCTGGACGGAAGTGAACATTCAACAGTTGTCATTTCTGATGACCTTCTCTGCAAGCGGATGTCCATATTGCTTGATAAGCCGGTGGTTCACACGGTTGAATTTAGCAAGGGTGCCTTGGATCAGCGAAATCTCAAAGGACTTCCAGCTCTTGTCGAGTTTTTGTACAATTCATCGGTCCAGCAACTCGCGGGATCGCTCAATGCACGTTCGTCGGCTGTTGGAAATTTGGTCATTGATAGTTTCCTTTTAAACTATCCGAACAACTATACTCAGACGCTGACGGCGCCTGTGCCCTTAGTTGCACCAAGACAGGTGCGGCGGGCGATCGATTATATCCACGCGCATCCAGCGGACAGAAGCTCTCCCGAATTCTTAGCTAGCCTGAGCGCTGTTAGCGTCCGCTCTCTGCAGTATTCTTTCTTGCTTTCGGTAGGACAGACGATCAGCGAGTATCAGCGCGCTTTGCGCCTGCAAAAAGCTCGCGACGACCTCGATCAAAGTAGCAATCTCTCCGCGAAGGCAATTGCTGAGAAATGGGGATTTGCATCGCATAGTGCCTTTACACAAAGTTTCAAAAAAGCGTTTGGCGTCACTCCATCCCAGGCCCGCAGGGGTAATTGAACGTTCCGATCTGTTCTTTTCATATGGGTTTCATCCATTGGTGAAGTTGGAGCGATAATCAACACATTGTGCTACTTTCATGATTGTTGGTTCGATCCGCTTGCGCTCACTTGGATATTAATATACTACTTCCTGTGAGCCAACGGGAGGGGCTAAGGGTGAAGTATAACTTAGGCCACATGATCGCTGACATGCGCAGGATGACGCGATGAGCGAAGCCCGCAAGAAGCGCTCGATCGCCGGTGTCACGTACCCCGCCTATGAGCGCGCAGCCGCCCCGCGCGCTGCAACTCTGATTTACGACACGCTACGCAACGACATCATTTCACTGCGTCTCAAGCCGATGGACCTTCTTAATGAGAAAGAACTGCAGGCGCAGTTCGGCGTCAGTCGCACACCAATCCGCGAGGCGATCCTGCGCCTTTCCGACGATGGGCTCGTTGACGTCTTTCCGCAAGCAGGGACCTTTGTTTCACGAATTCCACGCAGGGCACTTTATGAGGCGATCCTAGTGCGCAAGGCACTGGAGGATACGACCGTCTCTATCGCCACCGAGAAGATAACGCCGGCCGGCATTCGCTCACTGGAGCGCAATCTAGATGATCTCAGAGCCTGCGTGCATGATGGTGATTTCGAGTCCTTCCACGTTGTTGACAACGATTTTCATAAGCTGATCAGTGATATCGCCGGCTTCCCTGGTATGTGGGCGATCATCCAGCAGGTGAAGGTTCATTCCGATCGCTACCGCCTGCTGACACTGCCGCAGGAAGGGCGTCTTGCGCGCGTCATCGAGGAGCATTCGGGAGTAATCGACTGTATGAAGGCCGGAGACAAGGCCGGTGCTGCCGCCGCCATGGGCTTTCACCTCGGCAAGTTGCTCGGCGAAGTCGAGAAGGCCGTGTTCTGGGATCCGAACTATTACATCGAGGATGCAAATTCTCCGCTGGCATCCAAAAAAGAGAAGGAGAAAAATCAATGACGATCGATGTCCGTTATGCTTCCCATCCAGAGGCCGTTCGCGACTACGACACTCAAACGCTACGCCGCCATTTTCTAGTTGAGACGATTTTCTCAGGCGGCGAGATTCGGCTCACCTATTCGCATTATGACCGCATGGTCATTGGTGGCGTGACGCCGCTCGGCGAAAGCCTGACGCTTGGCGCACCGAACCAAATCGGTCAGGAGACCTTCCTGGCGGAGCGGGAACTAGGCGCGCTGAACGTCGGTGGCGCGGGCCGAATCATTGTCGATGGCAAGAGCCATGCGCTGGCGAAATATGCTTGCCTCTATGTTGGAAAGGGTGCCAAGGATGTCCTCTTCGAGAGTGACAACGCTGGCACCCCGGCAAAATTCTACCTTGTCTCTGCGCCGGCGCATCAGGCGCATCCGACGGTCCTCCTGACCCGCGACAACGCCCGCCATCTGGTCACAGGCGAGGCGGCGACCGCCAACAAGCGCTCGATCTACCAGTTCATTCACCCGGGAGTCTGCCAGTCCTGCCAGCTGACCATGGGCTTCACCATGATCGAGCAGGGTAGCGTCTGGAACACAATGCCATCGCACACCCATGACCGGCGCATGGAAGCATATCTCTATTTCGACCTGGAAGCCGATCAGCGCATCTTTCACTTCATGGGCGAGCCGCAGCAGACCCGCCACATGCTGATCGCCAACGAGCAGGCAGTCCTCTCTCCGTCCTGGTCTATCCACTCGGGTGTCGGCACCAAGAATTACAGCTTCATCTGGGCGATGGCCGGTGACAACAAGAGCTTCACCGACATGGACCACATCGCCATCGCGGATCTGAGGTAAGACGGGCTGTCCTGTTCCTAACACGGGAAGCATCGAACGACGTTCACGGTACCGTCATCCCCGTCGATGACGTCTGGCTCACATAATAAAACATTGGCACCGGAAAAACCCGGAGCGCAGGGAGGAATCATGAATTATCAGTTCGATTTCGGGGCACTGTTGCCCTACTGGCAGGACTTTCTATCCGGTGCTCTGACGACAATCGAGATCACGGTGTTTGCGGTTATCATCGGCATGGCGATCGGTGTAGCCTGCGCTATTGGCCGCCGTTCGAACTCAGCCATCCTGCGAAGCATTGTCAGCATCTATATCGAGACGGTTCGCAACACGCCGTTCATCGTCCAGATATTCTTCATCTTCTTCGGCCTGTCGTCGATCGGTTTCCGGTTGCCAATCATCGCGGCCTCAGTATTCGCGATGGTCATCAATGTCGGGGCCTATACCGCTGAGATCGTTCGCGCCGGCATGGATTCTATCCATCCGAGCCAAATCGAGGCCGCAGAAGCGCTAGGTCTTTCGAAGCTCCAGATCTACCGCGACATCATCCTTCTGCCGGCGATCGAGCGCGTCTATCCCGCACTCTCGAGCCAGTTCATTCTGATGATGCTGTCAACCTCGATCTGCTCGCAGATCTCGGCTGAGGAGTTGACGGGCATTGCTAACAACATCCAGTCGAACACCTTCCGCTCGCTGGAAACCTATTTCGTCGTGGCGCTTCTCTACATCGCGATCACCTATCTGATGCGTGCTGCCTTTTTCGGGCTTGGCCTCATCGCATTCCCGCGCCGCCGCCGGCTCGGGCTCGGCGTGTGAGGTGATGATGCTCGGCGCTTTCTCGACCAATCACCTTTTCTACCTGCTCGACGGCCTGCTCTGGACGGTCGTGCTCTCCGCGCTCGCCTTCATTCTTGGCGGCCTTGCCGGCTTTTTCGTCATGCTGGCCCGGATATCGCGCTTCCGCTGGCTACGGCGCACGGCGCTCATCTATATTCAGATCGTCCAAGGCACACCGCTGCTGATCCAGATGTTCCTGCTATATTTTGGGCTTGGCGTGTTCGGCGTCTCGGTGCCGCCGTTGGTCGCCGCCGGTCTCGGAATGATGGTCTATTCGAGCTCCTATCTCGGCGAGATCTGGCGCGGCTCGGTGGAATCCATAGCCAAGACCCAATTTGAAGCTGCCGAATGCCTTGGGCTCTCGCGATGGCAGGCACTGCGGGACGTCATCCTGCCACAGGCGCTGAAAATCGCCACGCCACCGACAGTCGGTTTCCTTGTTCAGCTCGTCAAGAACACCTCCCTCGCATCCGTCGTCGGCTTCTTGGAGCTGACGCGTGCAGCGCAGGTCATCAACAACTCCATGTTTCAGCCGTTTCTGGTCTTCGGCATTGCAGCGCTTTTCTACTTCTGCGTCTGTTTTCCGCTGTCGGTCTGGAGCCGTTCGCTCGAGAGGAAACTCAATGCCGGCCGTCGTTAAACTCACCAATGTCGTCAAGCGCTTCGGTGCCCTGGAGGTGCTGAAAGGCGTCTCGTTCGAGATCAACACCGGCGAAGTGGTTGCGCTGATCGGCCAGTCCGGTTCTGGCAAGAGCACGGCCCTTCGCTGCATCAACCGGTTGGAGACGATCCAGGACGGAACGATAGAGGTCTGCGGCCATCACGTACAAGATCCGGAGCTAGATTTGAGGGAGCTGCGCCGCGACATCGGCATGGTGTTCCAGAGCTACAATCTCTTCCCGCACATGACGGTTGCCGAAAACATTATGTTGGCACCGCGTCGTGTCAAGTCGATGCATAAGGACGAGGCGTTCCAGATCGCGAGGGAGGTTCTCGCCAAAGTTGGCTTGTCGGAGAAGATCGATAATTATCCCGAGCAGCTTTCGGGTGGCCAACAGCAGCGCGTGGCGATCGCCCGCTCGCTCGCCATGCGGCCGAAGGTGATGCTGTTCGACGAAGTGACCTCGGCGCTTGATCCGAAGCTAACGGGCGAGGTGCTGCGCGTTATGGAAGATCTTGCGCGGGGCGGCATGACGATGATCGTCGTCACTCACGAGATGGGCTTTGCCAAGCGGGCAGCCAACCGCGTCATCTACATGCATACCGGAAAAGTTTGGGAGACGGGAGGGGCTGATATCCTCTCAAATCCGCAGACGCCGGAATTAAAGGAATTCATGGCCGAAGAGCTCTGAATCCATGGAGGAGTGCCTGCGCCAAGCGCGGGATTAGGTAAACGAGAGAGGAGTCTCATATGCCGACAAGAATAATTTCGAAACTGGCACTTATCGCTGGAGCTGGCCTGCTGGCCTTTGCATCCGCCGCCAATGCCGACGTGCTTGATAATATCAAGAAGGCGGGCAAGGTGCGAATCGCAGTGGCGATGGGCACCCCCGAATATTCCTTCGTTGATGAAAACCTGAAGCCGACAGGCTCTGACGTCGAAACCGCCAAGCTGATAGCCAAAGATCTGGGCGTCGAGCTCGAACTGGTGGAAATCACAAATGCTGCGCGCGTTCCCTCGGTACAGACGGGCAAGGCTGACATGGTGGTTTCTTCGCTCGGCATCACAGAGGAACGCAAGAAGGCGATCGATTATTCGGTCCCTTACGCGACGCTCGCTCTCGTCGTTGCTGGCCCGGCCGACGTCGCGATCAAGGATTATGCAGATCTCGACGGTAAGCGCGTCGGTGTGACCCGCGCGACGACCAACGACCAGGATATCACGGCAAAGGCAAAGGGTGCCGATGTCGTCCGCTTCGAGGACGACGCGACACTGATCACTTCTGTCGTCTCGGGCCAAGTCAATATCTTGTCCAGCCAGTCGGCGGTCATCAACGGGATCAACAAGAAGATGACGAGTAATCCCTTGCAGGTGAAGTTCACTCAGAAGGAAACCAATCTTGGCATCGGGATTCCGAAGGGTGAAACCGCGCTGAAAGGCTGGCTCGACGGATGGGTCAAAACCAATTTCGACAATAAGGTGTTGCGCGACATCTATCGCAACTACCACAATGCCGAGTTGCCCGATGATCTGACATCGCGCCAGTGATGAAGTGAAGCGCTGGGGTCGAAGGGCCTCAGCGACTTTCGGGGGGTGATAAACTATCTGCATACTCGACACCGTCCGTAATGCCGGTGAGCAAGATAGCGAAGGAGCCTGCGACTATTCACGTCCATTGATTGTAAGATGCCTCCACATGTGGAAGGACCAGGATACCATACGGAACTAAGCTGGTTAGGCGCACAGAACTAGATTCGGACGGAAACTTGGACCACCCAGGAGGTAGTTCATGTATTCGCGCTCGGACGCTGGCGCAAAGGTGTTGCGGTGTTTCATGGATGGGGCAGCGCTCATGACCGAGCGGCTCATTCCGCCACGTCGGGTGGCATAGACGTAGCCGATCGGATACTTCGTGGGCAATTCCTCTCCACCGCAAAGAGCAAGGACCGCGACTTGCTTCAACCAATCGGATAGTCCGGACGGCAGGATCGACCGACCATTGAAGTCCTCGTTTCCGGAAAAGACTCTCGAACCCATGCATTTAAAGTCCAACGACCTGGATAAGCCAGCGTCTTATCGTCGTTGAGATATAGCGGTGATAAGTGCGGCAGCGCTCAAGCGCCGCCTGTTTCCGGGGCTCTTAAAACCTCGGTGCGCGAGCCATCCAACCAATGCGCAGACCTCCTGGTGGTCCAAGTTTTCGTCCGAGTCCCTTCTTTGCTCTATCGGATTAGTCCTCGACGGAAATCGAGATGCAAGGCTCTCCTCTGACTTTTTGAGGGTGGTAAAATGCAGATCAAGATTGTTACTTATCGCTCTAGCTCGTGCATCCCTTTGGCAAAGGCTGCGTTCCTACCACTACGAGCAGTAAAAACAGGATTAAGTGCCACGAGCAATCCGGCCTTCGCTCATGTAGAGGTGCCCCATGACCCTCATCCCAGATAAGGCTGTCACCTTCCGCGTCCCGATGGACCGGAACTCTTCAGACACCGGCTCGATCTTGACCGGCGCATCCATTGTCAATTCCCGCAACACGCGGCCTGTCATTGTCCGAGGCTGTGGAATACCGAGCAGCGACAGGATGGTTGGCGCGATGTCGGTGATGGCACTTGGCGTCGTGGAAACCCTTCCTCGTCCCAGTCCTGCCCCGTATCCGGCCAGAACCGCAGACAGTTCGCCCCGATGTAGACCGCCGTGGGTGCCGCCGCCCGGGCGCAGATTATAGTCTCCAGCATCGTAATACACCGAACCCATATCGCCGGCCACGTCATCGTCCACCGTATTCCCGAGATGGACGAACAGATCGGGAGCACGGGCACCGCCGGCACCGAGTAGCTCCAAAGCCAAGCTTCCCTCGACACGACCGTGGTTGCTCGCAGGCGCTACCGCGCAGCTGAAGGCTCCACCGAACCATGCCTGCTCCGTCATGAAGCTCGCCACCTCTTGCAACAAGATGGGATCGTCTTTCCTCAGGTAGATGCCGGCGGCACGCCCTGGTCGCACCAGCATGTCTGTCGCCGGGTCTGCGAATGAAGCAGCCGCCTTGAACCCGGCTGCACATAAAGAATCCGCGACGGAAACCAGACCGCCGATCGTGACGTGACCATGGTCGGAGACCACCAAAAGCGCAATGCTGTCGCGTTCGGGCTGCGCCTCGCGCCAAGCCATAAGTGCGCCGACGACTTCATCGCAATGCTGCATCTTCTCGCGCAGCTGATCGGATCCCAGTCCGTAGAGATGCGCCGCGCTATCCACTTCAGTGCACCACAGGATGCTGACTGCCGGTTTGCTGTAAGGCCATACTTCCTGCTCGAAGACCTTCAGAGCAGCCTTCGGGCCATCTGCGGACACACCCCCTGCTGGAATCTTCAGCGAGCGGTGGACACGCGCTGCAAACGCATGCGGATGGGCCGTCTGAGGATGGCGGACATTAAACCCGACTTGATCGCGCTTGGCACCTCTCCAGTTCAGGGCGGGCAAGACGCCGGGCCCGCTCGACGCGATGACCGCGAAGGGTCTGCCAACGCGGTGGAGCGTTTCCGACAGTGAAATCGCTTCAACCAGCTTTCCTTCAAGCCGCTCATCGGCCGCGTACCAATCATGCGTCGTCTCGGTGAATATTTGCTCAGGGAACCCGTCACGTACATAGAACTGATTTCCGGCGATCCCGTTGGTCTCAGCGGGAGAACCTGTTGCTAGGGCGGTTAGCGCACCGCGGGTCTCGCTCGGAAACACCGTCTTATGATGGGTGCTCCACGTGCCGGCCCGCGCCAAGCCGACAAGGTTGGGCATCGTTATGTCATCGACCAGATCCGGTCGCAGTCCGTCGATCCCCAAGACCACGACGTGGCGTACCTCATTGGGCATTGTTGTAATCCTTAACGGTTGTGGGATAGATCACTCGAACGCCAGCCTCGTTGAAGGCTTCGTCAAAAACGCGCGGGGGGGGCTCATCTGTGACGATCGTCCCGATTTCGGAAAGTGGTGCCGAGATATAGGAGCCGGGTGCTCCGAACTTGCTGTGGTCCGCGACGACAATACGGCGGTGGCTGCGCTGGAAGAGCAAGCGCTTCATGTACTGCAGGTATTTTCCCGACTCAACCAAACCATGCACTGGATGGATGCCATATGCGGCGATGATCACGGTATCGAAAACACATTCAGAAATCGCGTCCAGCACCTGTTGGCCAGTAAGCGCCCCATCGGCGTAGTCGTATTCTCCGCCCGTCAACGTGACACGATGTTTCACACCGCCATGCAAGGCCTCCGCGATAGCAGGCATGTTGGTCATAACCGACATCGGACTGCCCTCGTCCAAGGCTTTGGCGACGGATAGGGTCGTACTGCCGTGCGTCATGAAGATCCACCCGTCTCGTCCGACCAGCTTTGCCGCTAATTCCCCGATTGAGGCCTTTTGGTTACTCAGGCTGTTGACGCGCATCGAGATAGGCGCGGCCCGCGCCGTCGGTATTGCGCCCCCATGGACGCGGGTGAGAAGCCCGTTCTTTTCCAAGCTCGCGAGATCACGGCGAATGGTCTCCATAGAAACCGAGTACCGCTCGGCCATCGCAGCGATACTGACACCATCTTCTGCTTCCAGAAGGTCTGCAATGGCTTTAATGCGACTTGCTGCCGGTATTCTCGCCACGGGCCCTCCCATTCCCAAACAATCTGAGTGTAAGTATCGCTGGGTATTCATAGTGTGATGTTTTGTGGATTAATCGAGACTAAGCTGCCTGTCAATCCACTACGGCAGCATTGACTTTAAACATGTGTCGCACTGCTGAAATCAATAGTATTTTTGATGCGAGACGTTGTATCCAGCAAAAGCTAATGGGTTGTTCAAGCGTTTGTTCCGACCGGTCAATGACTTGCACGATCTCGGAATATCAATTAAAACCAAATTTAGCCTCGTAATGTCACATTTCCGTTAACAGCCGTGCCTATACCGATTTGCGATCGACGCCTTGCTGGTGGAGTAACGCGCCGCGTTTCAAGAAAGGAATTTAAATGAACTGGAAGAGACTGGCATATTATGGAGTAGCGTCCCTGACCGGACTGCCTTCCATCGCACAAGCGGCAGGCATGGATGAACTCGTCGCGGCGGCAAAGGCCGAAGGTCAGCTTACCGTGATCGCAGTGTCCCATGATTGGTGCGGCTACGGCGCACTGATCCAAGGCTTCAAGGACAAGTACGGCCTCACCGTGAACGAACTCAATCCGAACGCTGGTTCGGGTGAAGAGTTGGCAACGATCAAGGCCAATATGGACAATAAAGGTCCGCAAGCCCCAGATGTTATCGACATTGGCCTCGTCTTTGGCCCCACCGCAAAACAGGATGACCTCCTGCAACCTTACAAAGTGCAGACCTGGGACGAAATTCCAGACGTTGTCAAAGACCCTGACGGCTATTGGTACGGCGACTACTATGGAGTGCTGGCCTTCATCATCAACAAGGACATCGTTACAAAATCTCCTGGCGACTGGTCCGATCTTCTCGATCCCGCCTATCGGAAAAGCGTATCGATCCCCGCCGATCCCCGCACGGCCAACAATGCGATCCTGAGCATCTACGCTGCCGGTCTGGCAACCGGTGCCCAGCCCGGGGCGGAAGCCGCTAGAGCCGGTCTGGCGTTCTATCGTAAGTTGAAGGACGCTGGCAATCTTGTTGCCGGCTTTGGGACGGCGTCGTCGATCGCCAAAGGCGAAACTCCGATCACGACGCGATGGGACTTCAACGGCATCACCTATAACCAGAACTTTAAGGGTAACCCGCCCCTCGACACAATCGTGCCGAAAGGCGTAACAGTCGCCGGCGTCTATGCGCAAGCCATCAGCAAATATGCGCCGCACCCGAACGCAGCCAAACTCTGGATGGAGTATTTGTATTCTGACGAGGGGCAAAGCGGCTTCCTCAAGGGTCTATGCCACCCGATCCGCTTTGACGCGATGCGCGAATCGGGCAAAATCACCGATGAGATGATGGCGAAGCTGCCACAAACTGGATCAAACTTGGTCTTCCCGGAGCTGGGGCATCTTGTGGAGGCAAGCGACGTGATCGCTAAGGAATGGACCGCGACAGTTGGTGCAGGAAGCAAGTAACTTGGACCAGACGTCGAATAAGATCACCTCCGGTGCGGGACACTCCCGCTCCGGAAAGCCGTCAGAGCGACGACGAATACCACGTATACCCCGTCCAGATTGGCCAGCGCTGGTCGGCACGCTGCCTTTCTTGGTGTTTGCGGCGGTTATGATTATCATGCCGACTGTAGCATTGCTCGCCAATGCATTTGTCGATCGGCAGGGCCGTATCACACTGGCCAACTTCGCAGACCTCGCGACCTCCGAAATCGCAAACGCTTTCCTGACTTCGATCGAAATTTCGGCGGCGACAGCTGTGCTCGGGGCGCTCCTTGGCCTGAGCCTCGCCTTGATCGTGGGCCGCGGTATCGGCAACCGGAAGGCTAGAACGATCATCATGACTTTTTGCGGCGTTGCGTCGAATTTCTCGGGGGTTCCGCTGGCCTTCGCGTTTATCGCCACCTTTGGCAGACTGGGTTTGGTGACTGTAGTACTGAGACAGGTATTTGGCATCAACCTCTACGCGTCCGGCTTTGACCTTGCCAGCTTTTCTGGATTGGTGCTCACTTACCTGTTTTTTCAAGTCCCCATTGCCCTCACCATCATGATGCCCGCCGTCGACAGGCTCCCTCGGGAGTGCAGGGAAGCGGCCGAGATGCTCGGTGCCACAGCCTGGCAGTATTGGCTGTACATCGGCCTGCCGGTGCTGTGGCCGACGCTGCTCGGAACGCTTGCTCTTCTGTTCGCCAACGCCTTTGGTGCCATTGCGACCGCGTACGCATTGACAGGCTACGCGGTGAACATTGTTCCGATCCTGCTCTACGCGCAAATTCGCGGCGACGTGCTGCACAACGAACAGCTGGGGGCCGCCCTCGCGCTGTGCATGGTCTTGGTGGTTGCACTTGCTATCACGGCCTATCTTGTCTTGCGCGCACGTGCGGAAAGGTGGATGCGATGAAGACCGTCCTACGTCTTCTACTTTGGGCGGCGATCGCTGTAGCCGGAATCTATTTCCTGCTGCCGCTGATCAGCACTGCTGAATTCTCGTTAAGCATCCGGCGAGACGGCTACTCGCTGGACGCCTACCGCTCCGTCTTTTCCGATCCAGAATTCTTTGCGACCTTGGGGTACTCGGCAGTAATCGCCATATGCACCATCAGCTTCGGTGTCGTCCTGGTTGTTCCCATGGCCTACTTCGTCCGTTTACGATTGCCCTGGTTGAAGCCGGTGATTGAGCTCGTCGTGATGCTCCCACTGGTCGTACCGCCGATCGTACTTGTCTTCGGCTACCTGAGGCTCTTCTCGTCGTCGTCGGTCCTGCCGTTGACGAGTACGGAAATGGGTTCAAATGTACTTCTCGTTTGCGGTTACATGACCCTGTCGCTGCCCTACTTCTATCGCGCGGTCGATAGCGGGCTGCAAGCGATCGATGCGCGGACGCTGACGGATGCAGCCACGATCTTGGGGGCCAGTCCGATCACCGTGATCCGGCTGGTCATCCTGCCCAACATCCTTGTTTCGGTGCTGTCGGGAGCGTTCCTGACCTTTGCCGTCGTCATCAGCGAATTCGTGATGGCGAGCCTCCTTACACGCCCGGCCTTCGGGACATACATCCAAAAAGTCGGTGTCGCACAAGCCTATGAGCCTGCCGCACTCGTCATTCTGTCATTCGCCATCACGTGGGGCGCGATGGGCATGATCCAGTTACTGGCACGCTTTGCACCTCAGAGGCACGAACGATAAAAAAAGGGGGATCAGTCATATCAATGATACCAGTTCTCGGTTGGTTCGCGGAGCTCATTATCGGTGACCCGGCTGACTAACACGATCAGCGAAGCGAAACCGGTTCGTTCAATGCCCCGACAGGGTTGCTCGCAAGACAACGCCGCCTGCGAAGACTTCTTGGCCGGTTGAAAACCGAACTCTTCTATCCACGCGACTGGAAGCCCATCACGATCGCTCAGTCCCGTCGAATATCGTGAGAGCCTCGGCCTTAAATCATGAAGCAGTCCAACTTTTTATCCGCACTCCCTTATCTGCCTGACCGGCTCAGTTCTGTGTCGAAATCAACAGATATATCGAGTTCCAGTGAAAAATCACGGTTGCTACCAACTATGCCATGTTGCTGGAGAAACATACGGCCGTTCGCAAAGGCCGCATCCATGATGACAAGGTCACGGTCATGCGCTCTAATCTGCGCTGGTGCTCCGACGGTCTGGGGTCCACCTGCTGGAATGGCGTGGTCATTCGTCTCGCCTTCATGATCGACGCCTGCGACCGCGAGATGATGCTGGAGGCAGTTGAGAAACGCCTCTGCACAACTCGAGCCGCGCAAGCCATCGAGCATCTCTCTGACGATCAACGAATGGAGGAATTAGACTGTTCGCTTTAGGCGTGTACTACGAAACGAATTCGGCGCAGGCGTCATTGAGGATCAAACAGGAAGCCCAGGCATCCTACTCGATCCGCTCGACCACAACATCGCGCGTCAGAACCCCGCCGATTTCTGGCTCGGCTTGCATCCGTCAGAGCCGACTTCAAGCAGGCACGCCAGCGACCGGGTTTTGACCCGGCTGCGATTAGGGGTATCAGTATTGATTCCACCGACTCGAGCCCCATTGCGGTTAGTGCCGATAACCAACCGCTAGCGCTCGACTCTCGCTGGCATGACGATCATGCAGCACATTGCTGCGCCGAAAAGATACTACAGCTTATATCGACCGAAACGGCCACCGATGTCGAGCGATCTGTCCAGTGCGTAAGTGCAGACGGGCGTTGATTGACAACTTCAGCATTGGGTAGCGCACCCCGCCCTATTGCAGCGACGGTGTGCAGGACAACCACCAGGTTCGTCATTCAGCGAGTCAGTTTCTCGTGACAGGCAAAAACCATCGAGATGATTTGATTGCCCTCATCGTCTGATGCAATTATTGCAGAATATAAAAGTTGATTCCAGTGAGGTCTGAATGAAGCGTCCGACAATATCAGATGTTGCCAAAGCCGCTGGTGTCAGCGTCGCGACAGTTGATCGCGTCTTAAATGGTCGCTTGCCTGTTCGCGAAGAGACATCAAAGAAAGTGTTCGCTGCCGCGGAGCGTCTGAGCTTTCACGCGACCAACATAATTAGGCAAAGGATGCTCGCTGATCTACCGGTGTATTCCTTCGGTATCATATTGCGCAAAGAAAGGCAGGAGTTCTATCAATCTTTTGCCTCTGAACTTCAACTCGCCGCCGCAGCGGTCAAGGATCGCCACATCCAACTCACGATACAGTATCTTAAAACGGGTGAGCCGACGGAGTTGTCGGAGATGATGTTGGGCATGTCGGGAAAAATATCTGCTATCGCAGCAACCGGTCCTGATCATCACGATGTGACCGCCGCCGTTTCAGCTTTGAAGTCGAAAGGCATCCCTACTTTCTCTCTCCTGACGGACCTAGCTCAAGGCGTTCGGGAAGCCTATTTAGGTACGAACAACATGAAAGTCGGCCGCAGTGCAGCATGGATGATATCGAAACTTTCGCCGAACCCCGGCAAAGTTCTACTGTTTCTAGGAGGTCACCGTTTTCACGGGCATTCTCTAAGAGAAATGGGTTTTCGGGCTTACATGCGTGAATTTGCCCCGGAATTTCAGGTGTTGGACGCACTTATCAATCTAGAGACGCGACAACTCACCTACGAGATGATGATGGATACGCTTTCACGTCATCCTGATCTCGTCGGAGTTTATTGCATTGGCGGCGGTATGGAAGGTGTCATTGAAGCACTCAATCAAAGTCCGCGGTCCGACCAGATAGCGTGTTTGGTCAATGAGCTGACCCCGCAATCAAGGCAGGCCTTGCTTGAGCGCAGGATTTCCGGTGTTTTCCAAACTCCGCTGCGCGAATTATGCGGTGATTTGATCTCCACTATGATCCACACAATCGAACACGGTATGGCGGAAAGTCCAGGACAGAGGTTTTTTCCCGCTCATTTGTGGGTTCCTGAAAGCCTATGATAGTTTGATAGATAATATCAGGCATTATTGGTCTATTTCTATCATGGCTGAAAGGTAAAGCCGTTACGGAACGGTTGACCATATCCGCTCTCTCAGACAATTGTGCCTTGTGACGGTGGAGACAGGAGGCCGTCGCCCAGAACTCAATAAGTAATGCATCGCTCTCGTTCCCGATTTTCATCTGGTCCACCGGTTGAGAGGAGGATGAGTGCTGCCTTTCTGAAGAGCCATGGTGACCGTTGGTATTTTTGAGGAGGAACTTAAATTGAAAAAACATCTCATGCTCGTGGCATTTGCAACACTGCTGGCGACATCTGCTTCTGCGCAAACAATCGGCGTCTCCATGGCGCTTTTCGACGATAACTTTCTCACCGTGCTGCGAAATGGCATGACGGATTACGCAAAGACAAAGCAGGGTGTTACCCTTCAGGTCGAAGATGCGCAAAACGATGTTGGCAAACAGCTCAGCCAGGTCCAGAATTTTGTAGCCTCCGGTGTAGACGCAATCATCGTCAACCCCGTCGACACGGATGGAACCGCTGCGATTTCGCAGGCCGCCGCCGCCGCTGGAATTCCACTGGTCTACGTCAACCGTCAGCCAGCCAACGTCGACCAGCTTCCCGAAAAGCAGGCATTCGTCGCTTCCGACGAAAAGGAATCTGGAACACTTCAAACCAAGGAAGTCTGCCGCATTCTCAAGGAAGCCGGCAAGAAAGAAGCCAAAGCCGTCGTGATGATGGGTGAACTGTCCAACCAGGCAGCGCGCATGAGAACCCAGGACATCAAGGACGTGATTGCGACGCCGGATTGCAACTTCATCAAGATCGTCGAAGAACAGACAGCTAACTGGTCGCGCACCCAAGGTGCCGATCTTATGACCAACTGGCTATCCGCTGGCGTTCAGTTCGATGCGGTCATCGCCAACAACGACGAGATGGCAATTGGCGCTATCCAGTCGCTGAAAGCAGCGGGCAAGGATATGAAGTCCGTCGTCGTGGCAGGCATTGACGCGACACAGGATGCCCTCGCTTCCGTGGCTGCAGGCGATCTTGATGTGACCGTCTTCCAGAACGCTGCCGGGCAGGGCAAGGGCGCAGTGGATGCTGCGCTTAAGCTTGCAGGCGGCGAGACGATCGAGAAGAAGGGCTATGTGCCTTTTGAACTCGTCACTCCGGCAAACCTCAAGACCTACCAGGCCAAGAACTAAAATAACTCTGCGTAGCGGAGGGAAGGCTGTGCCTTCTCTTCCTTGCCAGAGCGACGGAGGATAAGCCATGGTCAGTCCCACAACAGCGGCGGCTATCAAGCAAGTGCTCGATGCCACCGAAGCCAACGGTCTGCTTTCGATCGAAGGAATTCGCAAAGAGTTTCCAGGAGTAGTTGCACTCGATAACGTCAAGCTGCGTGTTAGACCCGGAACGGTGCATGCACTCATGGGCGAAAACGGTGCAGGCAAATCGACGCTCATGAAAATCATTGCTGGAATATACCAGCCTGACGCAGGTGAAATCCGCATTCGAGGCGTCCCGACAGTGTTGCAGTCGCCTCTCGATGCGCTCGAGCAGGGGATCGCGATGATCCACCAGGAACTTCAGTTGATGAACTGGATGACCGTGGCGGAAAACATCTGGATAAGGCGAGAGCCCAAAAACCGCTTCGGTCTCATTGACCATTCAAAAATGGTAAAGATGACGGAGGAGCTTTTCACTCGCCTGAACATCTCGCTCGATCCGCGTTCGCAAGTGTCGGAGTTGACGGTGGCTCAAAAGCAGATGGTCGAGATTGCTCGCGCCGTCAGCTACGAGTCGTCTGTCCTCATCATGGATGAACCGACCTCGGCCTTGACCGATCGCGAAGTACAGCATCTCTTTTCCATCATCCGCAGCTTGCGCGAGCGCGGTATTGGTATCGTTTACATCACACACAAAATGAATGAACTCTTCGAGATTGCCGATGAGTTTACGGTCTTCCGGGATGGAAAATACGTCGGCACGCATTTTTCGAAGGATGTTAACCGCGACGATATCATTCGCATGATGGTTGGCCGAGACATTACCGATATGTTCCCCAAGATCGATTGCCCTATTGGCGATGTGATCCTTGAAGTGAAGAACCTTACGATCCCTGGCGTTTTCCACGATATTTCCTTCACGCTGAGACGAGGCGAAATACTGGGTCTGGCGGGATTGGTGGGTTCCAAGCGATCGAACGTCGCCGAAGCCATTTTCGGTGTCACGCCCGCAAAAACGGGTGAAATCCTGATTGAAGGCAAGCCGGTCAGCATCGGCAGTCCCAGCGCTGCGATGGCACAGGGACTTGCTTTCCTGACAGAGGATCGCAAGGAAACGGGTTGTTTTCTTATCCTGAATTGCCTTGAAAACATCCAGTCCGCTTTGATCACGCGTTCCCATGTGAAGGCGGGATTTGTCGACCAGTCGACGGTCACCAAGTTAGCCGAGGATATGGCGGCAACGCTTCGAGTAAAAACCCCAAACCTCTATGAGGCGGTCGAGAACCTTTCAGGCGGCAACCAGCAGAAGTTGCTGATTGCACGATGGCTGCTGACAAAGCCGCGCATCCTCATTCTCGACGAGCCGACGCGCGGCATCGATGTGGGAGCGAAAGCGGAAATACATCGACTGATCACCGGTTTGGCGGCTGAGGGGGTCGCCGTGCTTATGATCTCGTCGGAACTTCCGGAGGTCTTGGGAATGAGTGACCGGATCGTCGTCATGCATGAAGGTCGTGTTGCTGGTGTTCTCGATCGCGCCGAAGCAACTCAAGTCAAGATAATGGACCTAGCTGCGCGCTAATCGTGCACCGTGGGAGGAATATTGCATTATGAATACGACGACACAGATCAGTACCCAAGACGCGCCAGCACGGCGTCGCTTACCGTCCGAGTTGACAATCCTTCTTGTCCTTGTCGGCATCTCGTTGACGTTCGAACTTCTTGGCTGGATTCTGCAGGGACAGAGCTTTCTGGGGAACACGCAGCGTCTGTCGATTATGATTTTGCAGGTCTCGGTTATCGGGATCATTGCAATCGGGGTAACGCAAGTCATCATTTCAGACGGCATTGATCTAAGCTCCGGTTCCATCGTCGGCGCAACAGCGATGATCTCCATGAGTTTGGCGCAGGTCGGTACGTATGAAAGAGCGCTTTATCCAGGCCTGACCGACCTCCCGGTCGTCGTGCCGGTTGCTGCCGGTTTGCTTGTCGGCCTTATTTGCGGTGCGATCAATGGCCTGCTGATCGCCTATACCAAAATTCCTGCGTTTATTGCGACACTGGGCATGATGGTGACGGCGCGGGGCTTTGCCAAGTGGTACACCAAGGGCCAGCCCATCAGCTTTCCGACCGATAGCTTTGCGGCGATCGGCAAGGGTCTCGCGCCCGTGCTGATTTTTCTGGCAGTGGCAGCGGTCATGCACGTTGTCTTGCGCTACACGCGGTATGGTAAATTTACCTATGCGATCGGAGCCAATTCGCACGCCGCGCGCGTATCCGGTATTAACGTCGAGCGTCATACGGTGAAAGTCTATGCTGTCGCTGGTCTGTTGTCCGGTCTGGCCGGGATCGTCGTGGCTTCACGCGGTCTTACTGCCCAGGCAGGCATGGGCATCAGCTACGAACTCGATGCAATCGCAATGGCCGTCATCGGGGGTGTGTCGCTGTCGGGCGGACGGGGATCGGTCGTGGGAACATTGATCGGGATGGTCATCTTCGGTGTCATCATCTCCGGTTTTACATTCCTGCGCCTCGATGCCTACTACCAGGAAATGCTCAAGGGCGTGATCATTGTCGCAGCCGTCGTGGCTGACATGTACAGGCAACGCAAGCGGGTGAAATCCTGAATCTGTAACTTGCACCAATCCACGTTGCTGTGATGCCGCGTGGGAATCGAAGACCAGATATGTGAGTAAATTCAATGAAAAAGCTTTTCATGACGGCAGCGCTTTGCCTGGTCGGTCTGCCTGCCATGGCCGAGACCCGTGTCGCGGTTAGCATGACTTCGTTCGATAATCCGTTCCTTACGATCCTGTTGAACGGCATCCGCTCTGAAGCAGCGCAAACCGGGAGCATCGATCTGGTAGCGGAAGATGCACAGTTGGACCCTGCAAAGCAGCTAAGCCAAGTGCAGAATTTCATTGCAAACGGGGTCGACGCGATCATCGTCAACGCCGTTGACGGTGACTCGACAGCGGCGATTACGCGGGCGGCGGCTGACGCCAAGATTCCGCTCGTCTATGTGAACCACCCGCCGGCCGAACTTGATTCCGGTCTGCCCGCGGGCGCTGCCTTTGTCGGATCCAATGAGACTGATTCCGGCACCATGCAGGCACAGGCCGCCTGTAAGTTGATGGGCGGCAAGGGCCGGGCCGTTATCCTGATGGGACCACTCGAAAATCATGCGGCTCTGGTTCGTACCAAGGATGTAGAGGACGTTTTTGCCGCTCCCCACTGCAAGATCGAAGTCGCCGAAAAGCAGACCGCCAACTGGAACAGAACGCAGGCGCAGGATCTGGTTTCTTCCTGGCTCACGGCTGGCGTGAAATTCGACGCGGTGATTGCCAACAATGACGAGATGGCCATTGGCGCGGTTCAGGCCTTGAAGACTGCAGGTGTAGATATGAAGGACGTCGTCATAGCCGGTATCGATGCGACGCCAGATGGCCTGGCGGCGATGAAGGCAGGCGATATCGACATTACCGTCTACCAGAATGCCACAAAACAGGGCGAGGTGGCAGTTCAGGCTGCCGCCAAAATGGCGTCCGGAGAAAATGTCGAGAAGACGCTCTGGGTGCCATTCGAACTCGTCACGCCCGACAACATGTCGACCTACAAGTAATGCGGCAGGGTTCAGACCTATCGTCTATCTACGGGAGTTTGCAATGAAACATACACTTGACCCACACATGTTCCGGCACCTGTCGCTTGAAGACACCTGCCGGAAGGTCGCAGATCTTGGATATGATTACGTCGAGCTGTCACCGCGTCCCGATTTTCTGTCCTGGTGGACGAGACCAAAGGTCTATCCGTCGCGCATTGCCTCCTTCAAAAAGGCTTTGAAAGACCATGGCGTCGGTCTCGCAACGCTCCAGCCGATGTACCGTTGGGCCAGCCCCTATCAGGATGAATGGGACAACGCGATCGACAACTGGAAGCGTGTCATCGAAATCGCGGTTGAGATGGATTGCCCGATGCTCGTTTCGGAGTTCGGACGCGGCGGTTCGCCTGAGCGCAGCCTGAACGATCGTTCCGGTTTGCACCGGCCGGAAACCTGCGAAGCACAGTTCTTCCGCGCCATGGACGTCCTCGTGCCGCTTCTCGAAAAGGAGGGGCTGATCCTTTCGCTCGAGGCACATCCTGAGGACTGGATAGAACAGATCGCGCCTGCCATCGATATCATCAAGACGATCGATTCGCCGTCCGTGAAAGCGTCGTTCATCGCGCCACATACGTTCTTCTACGGGCCAGACATGGTCGCCAATCTGCGCGCCACCGAAGGTCATCTGGTGCATGTGAGGTTGGCTGACACTTACGACCACAACAAGTCGTCTGAGCTCCGCTACATCGTCAATCCGCCAGGCTCGAAGGTACGTGTCCATCAGCACACCGATTTTGGCCAGGGTGAGATCGACTTCGACACGTTGTTCGCGACTCTCGCGGACATGAAATTCGACGGCGTTCTCTCAAACTGCGTTTTCGCATGGGAAGACCGCGTCGATGAAAGCGCGCGCTTTATGCTTGGTGAAACTCGGCGCTACGTCGCCAAATATTGGAATGAGGCTTGAAATGACTGTCAGAATCGGTGTCATCGGCACGGGTGCCATCGGGCGCGACCACGCTCGCCGCATCAATAACGTCCTTAGCGGCGCAAACATCGTTGCTCTCAGCGACGTCAACAAAGCCTCGGCCGAGGCGGTCAAGAACGACGTAGCCCCAGACGCAACGGTCTTCGAAACAGGGGAGGCTCTCATCGCTTCGCCTGATGTCGACGCGGTTCTCGTCACCTCGTGGGGCGCGACGCACGAACAGTATGTTCTTGCCGCGATTGAAGCTGGCAAGCCATGCTTTTGCGAAAAGCCCTTAGCGACGACCGCCGAGGGTGCAAAACGTATCGTCGATGCGGAAGTTGCTCATGGAAAACGGCTTGTGCAGGTTGGCTTCATGCGCCGCTATGATGCGGGATATGTTGCCCTCAAGCATGCAGTCGAGACCCAGATCGGTGCACCGATCATGGTTCACGCTGCGCACCGTAATCCCGCCGTGCCGGAGCAATACGTCACGCCGATGGCCATCCATGACACGATGATCCACGAAATCGACGTGCTGCGCTGGTTGCTTGATGATGACTACGTCTCGGCAAGAGTGCTTTTTCCGAGGTCTTCCGCGCGTAGCCACGCCAAACTGCGCGACCCGCAAATTGTGATCCTGGAAACCGCTAAGGGAACGATCATCGACGTCGAGATTTTCGTGAACTGCCATTATGGCTATGACATCCAGTGCCAAGTCGTCGGCGAAGACGGTATTGCGAACCTTCCCGATCCGATGGCGATCCCGCTGCGTCTCGGTGCCAAGAAGCAGAGCGAAATTCTAACCGACTGGAAAGATCGCTTCATCGCCAGCTATGACGTGGAACTGCAAGATTTCATCAAGGCTGCTGCCAAGGGTACGGCGTCCGGACCAAACTCCTGGGACGGTTATGTCGCGGCCATCACATCCGATGCCTGCGTAACGGCACAGGAGTCCGAAGGCGCGGCGATTGCCATCAACCTTCCCGCTCGTCCAGCTCTTTATAACTGAGGTCCGCCATGCGTTTCGCCATCAACCACATCACAGCGCCAAAGCTCTCGCTTGTGGACTTCTTCGCGGCAGCCCGTAATCTCGGGCTGACCGAGGTCGAGATCCGCAACGATCTTCCCGATATCGTCAACACAATACCGGCTGCCGAAGTCAAGGCTGCGGCGCAGAAGGCAGGGGTGGACATCATTTCCATCAATGCTCTCTATCCCTTCAACGTCTGGTCCGGCGAACTGCCGAACAAGGCGACCGCCCTTGCGGACTACGCGGCTGCGAGCGGTGCAAAAGCGTTGGTCATGTGCCCCTTGAACGATGGCACCAAGATCTCGTTCGATGATCTCGTTGCCGCGCTAAAGGCCATGAAGCCCATCCTGCAGGAGCGCGGCCTGATCGGTCTCGTTGAGCCTCTCGGCTTCCCGATCTCCTCGCTTCGGACCAAGAAGGAGGCACTGCGTGCCATCGATGCTGCGGACGGCGGCGATGTCTACAAGCTGATGCACGATACGTTTCACCATCATCTGGCTGGCGAATCCGAGTTTTTCCCCGACCGTACTGGTCTGGTTCATATTTCGGGTGTCGTGGACTCGGATGTCTACGTCAACGATATGCTCGATGCGCATCGCGTCCTTGTAGATTCGAAAGACCGATTGGAAAATATTGCTCAGATAAGGGCGATGAACGCTGGTGGTTACCAAGGCCCCTATAGCTTCGAGCCGTTTGCCGATGAGGTCCACGACCTTTCCGATCCCGAAGCGTCCGTTCGCGAGAGCATGGATTACGTGTCGTCCAGGCTTTGATCCAACACCAAACCGTGCCTGCGCAAGACGTGCAGGCACTGAAACACTCACGAACTGCCGCGATGCCGGAGAATGCTATGAACAAGTCACTGGATGTCATTACGATCGGACGATCCTCCGTTGACCTTTACGGGGCTCAAATCGGCGGCCGTTTGGAGGACATGGGATCTTTCAACAAATATATCGGCGGATCTCCGACGAATATGGCTGCAGGCACCGCCCGCCTTGGTCTGCGTTCTGCTTTAATTACACGCGTCGGCGACGAGCATATGGGGCGCTTTATCCGCGAGGAACTCGCGCGCGAAGGCGTCGATGTGACGGGTGTGAAGACTGACCCTGAGCGACTGACGGCGCTGGTTCTTCTCGGTATTCGTGACGAAGAGAAATTCCCTCTTATTTTCTACCGCGAAAATTGTGCCGATATGGCGCTTTGCGAAGACGATATTGACGAGACGCTGATAGCCCGTTCGCTATCGGTTGTCGCGACTGGCACACATCTCAGCCACCCGCGCACCGAAAAGGCTGTGCGGAAGGCTCTGGAGCTGGCGCGCAAGCACGGCGCACGGACCGCGCTCGATATCGACTACCGACCGAACCTCTGGGGTCTGGCGGGCCACGGCGATGGCGAAAGCCGTTTTGTTGAAAGCGGCTCGGTCACGGCCAAGCTACAGGCGACGCTTCACCTGTTTGACCTCATTGTTGGCACCGAAGAAGAGTTTCACATCGCAGGCGGCTCGACAGACACGATCGAGGCTCTGCGCGCAGTACGCAATGTTTCGAAAGCAACGCTCGTTTGCAAACGCGGTGCTGACGGAGCCGTCGCGTTTAGTGGCGCTATTCCCGATACGCTGGACGAAGGCGAAAGCGGTCCGGGTTATCCCATCGAAGTTTTTAACGTGCTGGGCGCGGGCGACGGTTTCATGTCTGGCCTTATCAAGGGCTGGCTGGAAAACGCACCATGGCCACGGGCGCTGCAATACGCCAATGCTTGCGGCGCATTTGCGGTCAGCCGCCATGGCTGCACGCCAGCCTATCCCTCGCTGGAGGAACTCGATTTCTTCCTGAAGCGCGGCGTCAAAAACAAGGCGCTGCGTCACGATGCAGAACTAGAGCAGATCCACTGGGCAACGAACCGTCATAATGACTGGTCGACGATGCGGGTCTTCGCATTCGATCACCGTGTCCAACTGGAAGTCATGGAGGGTGCCACGCCGCAGAAAATCGGCCGTTTCAAGGAATTGTGCCTTCAGGCTGCGCTCAAGGTTCAGAACGGACAGCCCGGCTACGGCATTTTGTGCGACAACCGGCTGGGACGCCGTGCTTTGCATGCAGCATCTGGCACCGGCCTGTGGATCGGTCGGCCCGTCGAATGGCCAGGCTCCCGTCCGCTGACGCTTGAGCCCGAAATTGGTCCTGACTTCGGGGGATTGGATGAATGGCCGCTGGAAAATGTCGTCAAGGTTCTGTGCTTCTGCCATCCTGACGATTCGCCTGAAATGTTTGACGCCCATGAGGAAACCATCAAGAGACTCTTTGCTGCTGCAAGGCGCAACCGTCTTGAGTTCCTGCTGGAAATCATCCCGTCGAAGGTTGGCGCTGTCGATGACGACACCAACGCCACGCTGATCCGTTGGTTCTATGACATCGGCATCTACCCGGATTGGTGGAAGCTGGAACCGATGGCAAGCAAAGCGGCATGGGAAAATGCATGCAACGCAATCACTGACAATGATCCCAACACGCGAGGTATCGTCGTTCTGGGGCTAGAGGCACCAGAAGCCGATCTGGCCGCCAGTTTCACAGTCGCTGCTGGTTTTCCCCTTGTAAAGGGCTTTGCGGTGGGGCGCACTATCTTCGCTCAGGCCGCCCGCGACTGGCTGGCCGGAACGATTTCCGACGAAGAGGCAATCAAAGACATGCAGGGCCGTTACCAGCGGCTGTGCACCGTATGGCAAGAAGCGCGCATAGCGAGCCAAGACAATGACGCGGCGTTACTGTCGCAGGGAAGGGTATGATATGACGGAGACCATTCGCCTCACCGCAGCGCAAGCCATGTTCCGCTGGCTTTCCGTGCAGATGACCGAAGATGGGGAGCGTTTCATCGAGGGTGTATGGGCCATTTTCGGCCATGGCAACGTTGCCGGCATCGGAGAAGCGCTTCATGGCATTGGTGATGCGCTGCCGACATGGCGCGGACAAAACGAGCAGACGATGGCGCATGCGGCAATCGCCTATGCCAAGACGAAACGACGCCAGAAGGCTATGGCGGTCACGTCGTCCATCGGACCCGGCTCGACCAACCTATTGACCGCCGCAGCCTTGGCCCATGTCAATCGCTTGCCGGTTCTCTTCATTCCCGGAGACGTTTTCGCCAATCGCAGGCCGGATCCGGTTCTTCAGCAGATCGAGGATTTCGACGACGGTACCATGAGCGTGACTGATTGCTTTAAGCCCGTCAGCCGCTATTTCGATCGGATTACGCGCGCCGAACATCTTCTGACCGCGCTGCCTCGGGCCATGCAGGTGATGACGGACCCGGCCAATTGCGGCCCGGTGACGCTCGCTTTTTGCCAGGACGTACAGGCCGAAGCCTACGATTATCCGCAATCGTTCTTCGAGCCTAAGGTATGGCGCATTCGCCGGCCGGAGCCTGACCCGCGTGAAGTGGATGATGTCGTCGCGGCACTCAAGGCGTCCACCAATCCTGTGATTGTTGCAGGCGGTGGCGTGCTTTATTCCAGCGCTGAAGGCGATCTGCTCGCATTTGCGAAAAAGCATAATATTCCCGTTGTGGAAACGCAGGCAGGCAAAGGTGCTATAGACTGGCAGGAAACGCTGAACTTCGGCTCACCGGGCGTCACCGGTACGGATTGCGGCAACCAGATTGCGGCAAAGGCTGATCTCGTACTCGGCGTCGGCACCCGCTTTCAGGACTTTACCACCGGCAGTTGGGCCATTTTCGGCAATCCGATCCGCAAGCTCGTTTCGATCAATCTCACCGGCTATGACGCCGCCAAGCATGGCGCTGTTCCATTGGTTTGCGATGCCAAGGTCGCATTGTCGCGGATTTCCGCCGCACTTGGTTCGCACCGCTTTGCCGACCCGGACTTTGCATCACGGGAGGCCTGGTTCAAGGCATCCGACACCGTCACTGCCGCCCCTGTTACGCTGGCAGCCAATTTTCTGCCATCTGACGCTCAGGTGATAGGGGCCGTGCAAAGAGTTGCCGGACCGCAGACGGTCGCCATGTGCGCGGCAGGAACGATGCCCGGCGCGTTGCAGGTTCTCTGGCGCGCCGCCACTGGCGGATATCATATGGAATATGGCTATTCCTGCATGGGCTACGAGGTTGCAGGTGCGTTTGGCATCAAGCTTGCCACACCCGAAAAAGAGGTGGTTTGCTTCGTTGGTGATGGGTCCTACATGATGGCGAACTCGGAAATCGCGACAGCAGCTATGATGCACGTTCCTTTCACGATCGTGCTGACGGACAATCGTGGCTATGGCTGCATCAACCGCCTTCAGCAGGAATGCGGCGGTGCCGAGTTCAACAACATGTACAAGGACAGCAACATCGAAGCCCAGCCGGACATCGATTTTGTGGCACATGCGGCTTCGATGGGTGCCTATGCGATCAAGGCGCGCGATATCCGCCAGCTTGAAGCAGAGATCGTCCTGGCACGGGACCGCTCCATCCCATCGGTGATCGTCATCGATACAGAGGCGGAAACAGGAGCCGGGATCGGTGGTGCCTGGTGGGACGTGGCCGTGCCGGAAGTCGGCAATACCGAAAAGCTTAAACTGGCGCGAAAGCACTACGAGGCGAATGCCGCTCGACAGCGCATCAACTGATACCCTTCGACTGCCCGAAAGGATTGACCATGATACTCTACGGAACAAACCCCATTGCCTGGTCCAATGATGACGATCAGACGATCGGCGCGCATCTATCACTCGATGATTGCCTGTCGGATTGCCGCAAAATCGGTTTCGATGGCATAGAGAAAGGCCACAAGATGCCAAACGAAGGCACAGCGTTGAAGGCCAAGCTTGGCGAATTCGGCCTGCGTTTTGTCGGCGGTTGGCATTCCACCAACCTTCTCGTCAATGATATCGAGACCGAGAAGGCCGCGTTGCAGACGTTCATCGACATGACGAAGGCTGCTGGCGGCGATCATATCAATGCCTGCGAATGCTCCAACACCGTTCACGGAAGCGAGGGCACGCCTGTCAACGACCGGCCGATCATGACCGAGGAACAGTGGACGCGCTTTTCGGAAGGCTACGAGGTGCTCTCGAAGTTCGCTTTCGATCAGGGCGTCAAGATGGGCTACCACCATCACATGGGAACGATTATCGAAAGTGCTGACGATATCGACCGTTTCATGCGTATGGCCGGGCCTTACACCCGCCTTCTGCTGGACACGGGCCACTGCACATTTGGCGGCGCAAACCCTGAAAACGTCGCTGCGAAATACATGGACCGCGTGACGCATATCCATGCCAAGAATATTCGGCCAGACATTATGAAGCGTGTGCGCGCGGAGAACCTGTCGTTCCTCGACGGCGTGCGTCTGGGCGTATTCACCGTCCCGGGCGACCGGGAAGGCTGCGTGGATTTCGCGCCGGTACTCAAGATTGCGGCCGAGCATCGCTATTCCGGATGGCTTGTGATCGAGGCCGAGCAGGACAGTGCAGTGCGCGAGCCGTTCTACTATCAAAATATGGGTCTGAAAGCGCTGAAGTCTGGCGCGCGCGACGCCGGGCTTGACACTGCAACCGCCAAAACAACCGCATAGGAAGTCGTCATGAGCATTCTCAAGCGCAGTCCCTTTGGCACGCACGGCAAGGTTCACGAAATCACGCCGCAATCCGCCGGCTGGCGTTATGTCGGCTTCAGCCTCTACCGCTTGCGTGAAGGCGAGGCCATTGGCGAGGCGACAGGGAACTCGGAAGTCATCATCGTCATGGTCGAGGGTAAAGCCCGCTTCAATGCCGCTGGCAAGGACTGGGGCGAACTGGGCGAGCGAATGAACGTCTTCGAGAAAACCCCTCCGCATTGCCTGTATGTGCCCAACGGTGAGAAGTGGGAAGCTTCTGCGACGACCGATTGCACCATCGGTGTGTGCCTTGCTCCAGGTATCAGTGGGCATGAGGCAAGACGTATCGGCCCGGACGGTATTACGCTGACTCCACGAGGTATCGGTGCCAATCAGCGGTTCATCAATAATATCGCTATGGAGAACGAGGATTATTGCGACAGCTTGCTGGTCACGGAGGTGTTCACACCCGCAGGCAATTGGTCTTCCTATCCAAGCCACCGTCACGACGAGGACGATTTCCCCCGGATCACCTATCTGGAGGAAACCTATTATCACCGCATCAATCCCGAGCAGGGTTTTGCCTTGCAACGGGTCTACACCGATGATGGCTCGCTCGACGAGACGATTGCCGTGAAGAACCAAGATGTGGTGCTGGTTCCGCGCGGTCATCACCCGTGCGGTGCACCGCATGGGTTCGAGCTTTATTACCTCAACGTCATGGCAGGTCCGTTGCGCAAATGGCGTTTCGTGGCGGATCCAGCCGTCCAGTGGATCATGGACCGCGATGCTCGCTAAATGAAAGACCAGGGTGACAATATGGCCGTCCTGGCTCAAATGGGAGACTATCTATGCCGCTGATCAAAGTAAATTTGAGGGAAGGTCGATCGAAAGCCGAGCTGAGATCGTTGCTCGACACGATACACGAGGTCATGGTGGCTGCTTTCAATGTTCCAGAGCGGGATCGATATCAGATCGTCTATGAACATAAGTCTTCACATATGCATGCTCTGGACACGGGTCTCGGTTTCGAGCGAACGGATAAATTTGTGCTCATCGAGGTCGTCTCGCGCCCTAGGAAGCAAAGCGAGAAGTTGGCTTTTTATCGAAACCTTGCGGCGGGTTTGGAGTCGGAGTGTTCAATAGCAACATCTGATATCATGGTGTCGTTCGTGGAAAACACGGACGACGATTGGTCTTTTGGGGGAGGGGTCGCCCAGTTCGTTACGGGTGAGCTTTGAACCGGAGGCTCAACGTGAGCGAGTGAATAGTGCCCACCGATAAAATGGACAACCAACAGTCAGATCCTCCAGTCGATTTCGCCAGCCTGCACGCTTTGATTCAGGCGAAACACGCAGCATTTCCCAAACGCCTGTCCCAAGTGGCACGCTATCTGATCGATAATCCGGACGAAACTGCCCTCGGCTCAGTCGGTTCTATAGCCGAAGCTGCGCAAGTGACCCCGTCGACCGTGATGCGGTTCGCGCAGCTTCTCGGCTATGACGGCTTCACTGCGCTGCAGGAAATATTCCGACGAAACATTCGGGCAAAACTATCCTTAAACCACGACGCGACAGGCTGGAAATCTCTTGAGAAGGAAAGGTCATCGCCAAGTCACCCGCTTAGTCAGACAATTGATGCCTGCTGCACCGCTCTGTCTGGGCTCACCAACATGGTTACAACGATAGAGATCGACGGCGCTGTCGAAATCCTTTCACGGTCCCGCTGCGTGTTTATCCAGGGATCACGTTCGACCTTTCCGATGACGGTTGCGCTTCAGCAAGCACTGACGCGAAAAGGTATTCGATGCACGTTATCGATGGACCTCACTGGCGGAGATGACGTTCTCGCGCTAGCAACGAATGACGATGCCGTAATCTTCATCTCACGATCCGCTGATCCCGAACGTGTGTTTCATGCTTTACCTCTGGCGGCAAAGGGCGTTCCGATCATCGCCATCGTGGATTCCAGTCTCAGCCCATATACGGATGTCGCATCGATCAGCTTCAAGCTTGGTAGGCCGGATGATACGAATTTCCTAATGCCGACACTGGCGATCGCACTCACCGAGGTATTGGTAAAACTGTTGAAGCAGAGGCGCGCATGAATGCCGCCTTGATGACAGCATACACGCGTTCATTCGACCAACCCTGCTTGTGCAAACGAAATATTGATCGCGGTGCGGATGCAATCAAGCGTCTCCATCGTAGCAAGCGTCTCCTTTAGCGGCCGACAGGGGCTTTCCAATCGTCCTTCGCAAATCGCCCAGGCGACGTCTGCAGCCTCATAGAACAGCCCCTCGAAATGCGCGCCTCTCGGTTCTTCGTAGCGAAGCCGGACCGACCCATCCAGTGACCAGACCTCGAATGCGCCAGGCAGATGGAATTCCGTCTCGAAACGGATCGACCCCTTCGTTCCGACGATGGCGGCATTTGTGGAGGTGAAACCGTAGAGCGTTGTCGACATGGTGCCAAGCGCTCCGCTGGCGTTGGCGAGAACGACAGATAGCTGGCCATTCACGCCCGCAGGATCGGTTTCACCGAGACCGACAACCTTATCCGGCACGCCAAGAAGTTTTGCCAGGAGGGAAACCGGATAAGTGCCTAGATCGAGCAACGGGCCACCGGCAAGACTGGCGTCGAAAATTCGGTGATCGCGTGGCAGATATTCGCCATATTCCGTGTAGACAGACCGTACTTCACCTATACTGCCCGCATCCAGAACCTGCTGGAGCACATCGAATTTCGGCAGAAAATAGGTCCACAGCGCTTCCGCGAGAAAGACACCCTTGCGGCGGGCCGCCGTCACCATGGACTGCGCTTGCGCGAGGTTGAGTGCCATCGGCTTTTCGACAAGCACATGTTTGCCCGCTTCGATGGCGAGCAATGCGTGATCGCAATGCATGTTGTGCGGCGATGCGACATAGATGATGTCGATGTCGTCTGCTGTTACAAGCGCTTCATAGCTATCGTAGACGCCCGAAATATCCCAACGTGCAGCAAAGGCGTGTGCCGATGCTCGCGATCTAGACCCCACGGCAGCGATGTCCTGCCGTGTGTACGCCTTGACGGATTCCACGAACTTGTCAGCAATCCAGCCTGAACCCAGTATGCCCCACCGCAGGGGCGGAGCTTCCATGACGGGGCGGATTCGCGCGGCGGGCAGGGTTTGGGGAAACGACATCAGTTTTTATCCTTCCATGATGGGCGAATGCCCGTCGCTTAACGGGCGATCGTCTGCCATGTCTTTGTTTCCAGAGACAGTTCCATGGCATCGATGATGCGCTCGTTGGCAAGGCCGAATTCGAAATTTGGGAAGCAGTCGTCGTCGTTGACGATGCCTTCGATCAGATCTCGCACCTCAATCACCTTGACGTCGAAGTAACCAAGGCCACCACCCGCGAAATCGAAGCCGAAGAAAGCGGAGAACTGCGAGACCTGGCTTCCGGCATAGATCGTCTTGAAGCCACGGTCCGGCTTGGGATCGTTGAAGCGCGAGATTTTCAGTTCGTTGAAACGCTCTCCGTCCATCAGGATGGTGCCTTCCGTGCCAGACACCTCCCAGTAAATGCCGAAGACCTTTCCGGCGGCAACGCGTGATGCTTCGATTGTTCCGCCAGCGCCGTTTGCGAAGCGAACAAGCGTCTGTATTTGGTCCTCGTTTTCGACCACCGCACGCGGAGCTTCACTGCCAGCCTTTGCACCATAACCCGATCCGCCCTGTGGAACGGGCCGTGTTGGGAAAAACGTCTGCGTTTGAGCGATGACGCTTTCAAAATCGCCCATCAAATATTGTGCGACGGAGATCACATGGCTGCCGAGATCGCCAAGAGCGCCGGAGCCTGCGTCTTTGCGTGTGCAACGCCAGGAAAACGGCAGCTCAGGATCGGAGAAGAAGCCCTGGTCGAACCAACCACGAAAGCGCATCGGCGTGCCGATGTCACCCTTGTCGATCAACTGCTTGGCCAGCATAGCGGCAGGCGTCTTGATGTTGTTGAAGGCCACCATGGTCTTGACGCCCTTGCTTCTGGCGGCGGCGGCCATTTCCTCCGCCTCCTCCAGCGTCACAGACAGGGGCTTTTCGCAATAGACGTGTTTACCGGCGGCGATTGCTGCCATTGCCATTTCATGGTGCATGGAGTTCGGCGAGGTAATGTCGACAACGTCGATTTCAGGGTCTTCGACCAGCTTGCGCCAGTCTCCCGTGCTTCTCTCGAAGCCAAATCGAGCGGCTGCATCGGCGGCAAGCTCGTCCGTCGCATCCGCCAGAAGGCATAGGCGGGGAACGGCAGGCAGATCGCGATACAGCATCCCCGCACGGCGATAGGCATCCGAGTGTGCCTGACCCATGAAGCCGGATCCGATCAGGCCAATATTGAGAGTTTTCTTATTCATGATTTTCATCCTGATGAACGGGGGTATTGGCAAAAGTGTCAAGGACATGGTTGAAGGCAGCGGTGACGGCGGGGAGTGGCGGGGTAAGTGCCGGATCCTGTTCCGCTTCGACGACCAGCCAGCCACGATAGCCGCTTTGCCGAACGAAGGTGGCCAGTGGGGCAAAATCGATGATCCCGTCGCCCGGCACAGTGAACATGCCTTTCCGCACGCCGGCATTAAAACTCAGATCTCCGCTGCGGACTTCGGCCATCACTGGCCCACGCACATCTTTCAGGTGAATATGAGCGATGCGGTGGTCAAACCGTTCAATCAGACGGGTGTAGTCGAACCCTGCGGCAGTGGCGTGGCCAGTGTCGAGAAGAAGTCCGACGGACGCGCCCGAATTGTCAAACAGGGAGGAAATCTCGTCAAATGTTTCGGCCACCATCATCAGGTGATGGTGATAGGCCAGCGCCAGACCATATTCCCCCCTCAGTCGCATACCGAAATCTGTCAGCCGCGCTCCATAGGCGGCAAAATCTTCCTTCGGCATCAGACGTCGCGCGGACATCTGTGCATCCAGCGGGGCACCGGGCGTCATCATGGCCACTTCGCCATAGACCATGACCGACGAGCCCATGTGGCGCAGCAACTTGGCGTGATCTGCCACGGCGGCCATCTCTGCATCGACATCGTATTCCGCCAGGCTTCCAGAGTGCCAGCCTGAGGCCAAAGCCAGTCCGCGGTCACTCAGAAGAGGTGCCAATGTCTTGAAGTCGCGGGGTAACTTACGCCCGAGTTCGACGCCCTGATAACCGACACTTGCTGCATCATCCAGGCAGGTTTCGAGCGATATGTTAGCGCCCAGATCTTCCAGCACGTCGTTGGCCCAGGAAAGCGGACTTACCGCGAGACGAACGCCGCTCGGCAGGTTCGATAGTTTTTCGTTCATGATAAACTCCTCCGCAAAACGCTGCAACTAAGGTCGCCAGTCTGGTCCGATGTGAATGGGCATGCCGGTCTGCATGGAAACAATCGCCGCCTCTGCAATCCTCTGCGCTTCAAGTCCGTCTCGAATGCCGGCAAGAGGTTCGCGCCCCGTCTCGATCATATCAACGAAGGCCACCATCTCGTCGCGGTAGGCAGCCGCAAAACGTTCGATGAAATAATTCATCGGTGGCGAGGCGCGAAAGCCGCTCACGTCTGCAATCGTGACGCCACGCTGCGGGCGGTTCTCCACATACAGCACCTCTTTCGAGCAAAGCACCTCTAGCCGCTGATCGTAGCCGAAGGGTGCGCGGCGGCAGTTTATCATCTGCACAAACCGGCCAGATGCAGATGTCAGCGTCACCATGGCCGTATCGATATCTCCGGCATCGCCGATCTCCTTGTCGATCAGGCAATTGCCGACCGCATAAACGGTGACGATCTCCTCGCCGAGAAGATAACGTGCCATGTCGAAATCGTGGATCGCCTGATCACGGAACATGCCGCCGGAATGGCTGATATACGCTACAGATGGTGGCGATGGATCGCGGGTATGCATGACGATATGTTCGAGAGTACCTGCGTCGCCACTCACGACGCGATCACGCACAAAGCGAAAGTCGGGGTCATAGCGGCGCTGGAAAGCAAGAAAGCAGGCCACGCCGGATACCTCTACAGCATTGGTGACCGCCTCCACTGTCGCAAAATTCAGGCTGACAGGCTTTTCGCAAAAGATGGCCTTGCCGGATTTAGCCGCTTTCAGTAGCAGTTCGGCATGTGTATCGGTCGAACTGGCGATGATGACACCGTCGATTGACGAGTCTGAGAACACCGTGTCTGCCGAAACGCTTTCTGCACCGAGCCGAGCCGCAAGAAGCGCCTGATGCTCACCAGCAATTGGGTCGACAAGATATTTGATCTGCACCGAGCCCAGGCCGCCCGCATTTATCGCGTGCACATGCCCAATACGACCCGCGCCGAAGACAGCGAGATTGATCATTGATAGCCTCCCATTCCTTCCCGGTGCTGTTATGGCTTCATCCGGGTTGTGGGAAGACTAGCCTGGTGTTACTGATGGAAAACGTCAATTTTTGAAGAGATATCTTCAAATGGAGATGAACGATGAGCAAACCTACTGCTCAGGATCTAGCATCTGCAGCAGGCGTGTCGCTGTCGACCGTCGACCGTGTTCTTAACAATCGTGGCGGCGTGAGCGAGGACAGAGAACGCCGTGTGCTCGAGCATGCGCGCAAGCTCAAGATCGACAGGGCGCTGAACCAGCGGGCAGCACGCACCCTTCGCATCGCGGTTCTGCTCCAGCCGAGATCAAACCCTTTTCATGCCTTGGTTCAAGATCATTTTGAGGCAGCAAACCGGAATTTCGCTTTCTATAATCTTCAGTTCCAAGTGCATCACATCAACCCCCTCCGTCCTGCTGTGACGGCACAGTTGATAAATTCCCTATCTTCACGCTGCGATGCACTTGCCATAATCAGTCCGCAAAATGCGGCAGTCGCGGCGGCGTTGAGGGCATTTGGTCAAGGTGGAAAGCCCGTCGTCACCATGGTAACCGATCTTCGCGATGCTGAAAGATATGCCTATGTCGGACCAGACAACAGGAAAGCGGGCCGTGTCGCGGGCGATTTAATGGGACGTTTGCTCGGCAGGGACGGCGGGGAAATTGTCGTCATCGCGGGTCTGATCAGCATGATAGGCCATGAGGAGCGCGAGATGGGGTTCCGGACCGTTCTGCGTGAGCGCTATCCCCAGTGCAAGGTGACCGAGGTGCTCGAAAGCATGGAGCGCGGAGATATGGCAGGTGACCTCGTCTTCAACGCGTTGAGAAAAAATCCAGCTATACGAGGCATCTATAATGCGTCTGCGGGCGCTCAAACGGTGGTCAACGCCATGACGAAGCTTGGTAAGAACAAAGACGTGATTTTTATCACCCATGAGCTCACGAAAGATCGCCGTCATTTGATGCGAGATGGAATGATTGACGCAATCATCGATCAGGATCCAGAGACTGAGGTGCGGACTGCGGTAGAAGCGCTCGCCGCCTATTTTGGGAGAACGGAAAAACGCCTTCTTTCCCTTATCACTCCAATTCAGATACATATGATTGAGAACTGCTAGGCTCAGGACTCGTTAAATCAGAGCCAGAAGATGACGGTTGCTGCGATGCATATGCTTGAGAAGAATGTGTGAGCGCAGCGATCGTATCGTGTGTGAATTCGCCGCCAGTCCTTGAGTCTGCCGAACATGTTTTCGATCTTGTGGCGCTTTTTGTAGAGCACCTGATCATGTGGAATAAAGACCTTGCGGTTTGCCCGAGATGGAATACAGGCGGTTATCTTGCGGGCAGCTAGCGCGTCTCGAAACCAGTCGGCATCATAGCCCTTGTCGGCTAGCAGCGTCTTTGCCTTGGGAAAGGCGTCGATCATTTTCGCTGCCCCTTTGTAGTCGCTCATCTGCCCCTCGCTCAAAAGCAGGATGAGAGGACGGCCGTGGCCATCGCAAACAGCGTGCAGCTTGGAGTTCAGGCCGCCCTTGGTTCGTCCGATACGTCGGGGAACATCCCCTTTTTTAGCAGACTGGCTGCGGTGCGATGGGCTTTCAAATGGGTAGCATCGATCATCAATTGCTCGGGCTTGCCGCGTTTGGCAATCAGTTCAGCCAAAATCCGGTTGAAGACGCCGAGCCTGCTCCAGCGGATGAAGCGGTTGTAGATCGTCTTGTGCGGGCCGTATTCCCTCGGCGCGTCGCGCCATCGCAGCCCATTGCGCAAGACGAAGATGATGCCACTCAGGATCAGCCGGTCATCAACGCGAGGAACACCGTGGGACAGCGGAAAGTAGGGCTCGATCCGGCGCATCTGCGCCTCGGATAACAGCAGCAAATCACTCATCGTTCCTCCCTCCGTTCAACACAGTGAATCAAACGAAGAACGCAATCGCAAGCTATTTAATAGGTCCTGAGCCTAGACGCATTCGTTTAGAGTAATAACCTTGACTTAGGTGCAGATCAACACCGCTAAGACCTCTCTTCTACCTCGCCAAAATGACGGTCTGCTCGGCCGATGTTTCTAAATGAGAGCAAACAGAAAATCGCTAAAGTGCCGTTTTCGTCGTTTATCAATGTGCGTCACAATTCTCCAAATCCCTATATATGTTGCTGGAGAGTAGACCGTGCTTGCCGTCCGAGCAGATTAGGACTTCATTACTTGTCACCAAAATATATTATTGGGCACTTCGGCGGAATAATAATTCTCCTAAATAAAATATCGGCATTATTATTCCGAAATATCATGATATATTCAATTTATTGTTCCTGGTAATGATTATCCTCGTGAAATTATAAGAGGAAATTAACCATGCATAGCCTAAATTACCCTTGAATAAAGGGGGCTTACATAAATGCGATTATCTGTAGTTGTTACATCAATCTTATTGTTGGGGACGAGCTATGTTGAGGCAAAGACACTCGGGGTGTCGATCGCCAACGCGAATGACGCTTTTCTTCACAGCCTGCTAGGTGGCATCAAGAATGCCGCCGATAAGATTCCAGACATGAAATTGCATGTCGAAGACGCTGGTGGCGATCCTTCGCGTCAAATGGAGCAGATCAATAAGCTGGCGGCCGACCGCGTCGATGCAATGATCGTAATCCTTTCGGACGGCGACCTTGGAGCAAAGATTTCGCAGATTGGCACCACCGCCAGCATACCCGTTGTCTATGTCAACAACGTTCCAGTCAATTCCGCCGAGCTTCCCGCTCATCAAACCGTGGTCGCCTCAGATGAAGTTGAAAGCGGAACGATGGAAACCCAGGAGGTTTGTCGCCTTCTAGGAGGCAAAGGCAAAGCTGTCGTTTTGATCGGAGAGTATTTCCATCCTGCGGCACGCACACGCACGAAGGACATCGATAGCGTTTTGTCCACCGATGCATGCAAGGGAATTTCCATACTAGAGAGGCAATCGGCGAACTGGTCACGTGACCAGGCTGACAATCTGATGCAAGAATGGCTGACCGCTGGCGTAAAGTTCGATGCCGTTATCGCAAATAACGATGAAATGGCTCTTGGTGCGATCCGGGCCATGAAGCGAAACAACATGCAAATGGATAAGGTTGTGGTGAGCGGCATCGATGCGACGTCGGATGCGCTTGACGCGATGGCTGCGGGCGACCTCGATGTCAGTGTCCTTCAAAATGCCCCTCAACAGGGTTCCAAGGGCGTCGAGGCGGCCATTAAGCTTATGGATGGCGGAACCGTACCTGCTTTTATTAAAGTGCCTTTCGAGCTGGTTACTCCGGTCAATCTGAAATCCTACCTGGTTAAAAGCCAGTGATCCGCGCAAACAAAGATATTGGAAGGGACTAAGATGACATTCTGGAAAAAATCAGGAATCAGGACGCAAATCACCCTCGGCTTTCTGCCGCTCATCTTGCTCATGAGCGCTCTCACCTTCGTGGGAAATGATGGACTGGGACGCTTGTCGAACGTGTTCTCCAGCTTCCGCTACACAGCAGCGCAGAGCCTGGCCATTTTTGACTATAACGTACAGCTGCAACGTATCCGTCTCGCGGCAGAAGCTTATCGCTCTAATCCGTCCGACTCAATCGCATCGCAGCTCCAGGACGCCGTGAAAGCGTTTGCGGTAGACGACCCGCGCATGGCGTCTGACGCTGACCTTCAGTCTGGTTTGAATGTAGTGCGTCGCGATGTTGCAGATTACAACACTGCCTTCGGAAAGCTGGTCGATCTCCAGAAGAAAAAAGAAGTTCTTCTTGGCAAGGTCACCGAATTCGGCCCGTGGACCATCATCGCGCTGAAAGATATCCAGCGTTCGGCGTGGCGCAAGAACGACACGAACGCGCTTTATAAAACCGGCGAGGTCATCAACCTTATGAACCAGAGCCTGTATTATTCCGAACGATTTGTTCACTCCGGTGATCTCTCGGCATATGGCTCGGCCCAGACTACCCTGAATGACGCGCTCAAGGGCGCGGATGCCGTGGTGGCGTCCAGCTCAGATAAGTCTCAGGCAGGGCGTGCTGATGCCGCACGACGTTTGATGCGCAACTACACCAATCGCCTTGATGAAGTTCGCGATGCCTGGCTTCAGAGCAACGAGATACGATCGAAACAGATAGACGTTCTGGGTCCGAAGATTGCATCGTCATTCGATGCCCTGCTTGCCAAGGTGACGGGCAATCAGAACAGTTTGGGTGAAACAGCGAAGGTGACCGCAAGTGATACTGCGTCCAAGACCTTCATAATATCGGCAATTCTCATCGTCATCGGCCTTGTACTAGCGTATGTTATCGGCCGTCTTATATCCGCCGCCGTAAGCCGGATGGCCGTCACCATGGAGCAACTCGCCCACGGGAATGACAATGTGTCGATCGAAGGAACCGAATACCGGCATGAACTTGGTGCCATGGCGCGTTCATTGCTCGTGTTCCAGGACACGGGCCGCGGCAAGGTCGCAGCCGAGCTGGCAGCTGAAAGAACGCGGCTTGCTGCTGAAAACGAGCGCTTGGCGCAGGAGCGTGACAAGGCAGAAGAGGCTGTGCGAATGGCACACGCGTTCGAACAGATATCGCTTGGTCTCGATGCCCTCTCGCGCGGCGATCTTACAGTACGTATTGGAACCGTTGACGAGCGGTACGAGCAAATACGCAACCACTTCAATACGTCGGTTGCCTCGTTGGAAGAAACCATCGGTACGGTAGCGACAGCCGTCAGCACGATCCGTTCCGGTCTTGAAGAAATCTCGTCTGCCTCCAACGATCTGGCTCGTCGTACAGAACAGCAGGCTGCATCTTTGGAAGAAACTGTCGCAGCTCTGGGTGACGTATCGCATCGCGTCCATGGAACAGCAGAGGGGGCTGGACTTGCGCAACAGACAGTTGCTGCTGCCCGTGACAACGCGACCAAGGGAGGCGATATCGTGGCACGTGCCGTGCAGGCGATGACCGCGATCCAAGACTCTTCCACGAAGATCGGCAACATCATCGGTGTCATCGATGAAATCGCCTTCCAGACCAACCTTCTGGCTTTGAACGCTGGTGTCGAGGCCGCGCGTGCAGGTGAGGCAGGCAAGGGCTTTGCTGTTGTCGCGCAAGAAGTGCGCGAACTGGCGCAGCGCTCCGCAAACGCAGCCAAGGAGATCAAAACATTGATCTCTACGTCAAGTGCGCAGGTACAGACAGGTGTTGATCTGGTTAGCGCCACTGGCTCTTCATTGAGCGACATTGTTGACCAAGTTGTGAAGATGAGTTCGACAATCACCGAAATCGCGGACTCAGCCCGCGAGCAGGCAATGAGCCTGAAAGAGGTCACCGGTGCCGCCGATCAAATGGACAAGGTAACCCAACAGAACGCCGCGATGGTGGAAGAGACGACAGCCGCGGCACAAAACTTGACTCAGGAAACGGAAAGTCTATCCGAAATGATGCGCCGTTTCCGGACTAGCAAAGGTAATCAACGGCATAAGTTCGCTGCGTGATGTTTTGCACAAACAGCCACTGATCGACAGTGGCTGTTTATCTTCTTAGAATAAACTCACTTCTACCGCAGCCACACCTCTCGAGATCTGTCTGTTTTGTTCTGATTGGATAGCTGGCCGTGGAAACCGGACCAATCCTTCACCGGCAGGCGTCCCATCGAGCCTGCTTCGACGCGCTGGAATGAGTGACGAACGCGACATAATCAACGCGGAATTTGACTTAGCGAAATGCCACAAACTGTTCAGGCAAACATAGGCAACTGCGCTTGCAGACCTTCGTTACCCTATCATAAGCCAACTAATTTCTGAAAAAACATGCTGCCGCCATCATCTCACTTGCTGTTTACGCAGTTTAATCTAGTGGCCTACAAATATAGAGATTGCCATTTGAAGCTGTCGCGTGAGGCATCGCGTTTCTTTGATGCTTTCATATCATTTTACTTAAGGAACACATTCCAAATCTGTTAGTATCGAGCAAGTCCCATCCAAATATTCGTCAGGTGCCGGACGGCCAAAAGACCAACAGTACTTCCTATATGCAGACTAGCAGTTTCGTGGCACTTTCTCCTCCACCGCGGATACCCTACGTCAAGGCTTAGGCTTTCGGGCCGGAAAACCCGACCGGCAGCTCTCCAACAAAGCACTCGTTTCGCGCGCCAGTATCCATGTGTCTGCGCCTACAGCGACAAAAGCCGCTCCTTGGCCAATGGCTATAGTCGCCGCCGCGTGGCCGTAGGCAAGCACGCCAGAACCTTTGCCTGCGTTGTTTATGCGCGTTATCGCTTCGCTGATCGCGCGCTGGACGGGCTCTGCATTGGTCTGGCCGAGATAGCCCATTGATGCAGCCAAATCGCCGGGTCCGATGAAGATCGCGTCAATTCCCTCAACCGCAGCAATCTCCTCAATGTTTTCCAAGGCCAGCAGCGTCTCAGCCTGCACTATCACGCATATTTCTGTAGATGTACGCCCAACATAGCCCGTGTCTCGACCATAATTTGAGGCTCGGACCACACTCGAGATGCCCCTTTTCCCTTCCGGAGGATATCGAGTCCAACTTACCGCTGCACGGGCCTGCGCTGCGGTATCTATCATAGGAAACATCAACGTTTTAACGCCTATATCTAACAAACGCTTTGTAATTACAGGTTCTGAGGTCGGTGGGCGAACTATGACAGAGGCGGCTTCACCAACTGCGCGTAACTGATCCGCAACAGTCGAGATCTCGTTCGGCGCGTGCTCCATATCAACTAGAAGCCAGTCTGCCCCGGACCCGGCCGCGATTTCCGCCGAGGCTGCGTTGCACAGGCTTACCCACAGGCCTAGTTGCGGATCACTCCTGCTAAGTCCTTCTTTAAAACGGTTACCAATTTTAATCATCCTAAAACACTCTCTTGCAGTCTATGACGCCCTTTATACGCCGACGCACGTAAGTCGTAAATCTGCTCATCCGCTGACTTCGATAGAGCAGACATCCTATAAGCAATCTCGGTAGCCTGTTTCTCAACACAACGGATTTCTGGGGACTAAAAAGTTGGGCAGATTTGCGCGGTAATCCACGCAGGTCGCACTTGGAATTAGAATGTACCCCCGTTACATACAAAGATCGCGTAATCTATCTTATGGAACTTTAACATTGATTCGAGTTTCGTTGATCGCTGCTTGTTACAGCCGACACACATGATTTGCCGTATTCAGCATCATGCGATCAGCGTTACGGGCGCCCAGCAAGGACAGCGAGAATTGCATGCCATGGCTTGAAGCTGGGAAAGGAAGTTGCGGATATCCACCTGCCATATCCACAGCGCCACCCCCGCCGCTTCGAGAGCCCCGCGAAGCTCGCCGGAGGAACAATCGGAATGGTCGAAGGCTGTGGTCTCTGGTCATGGGTCAGGCCTTTTTGCGGGTTTTGACCGCGGGCTTGGTGGCCGCTATCAAACGGTCTTCTTCCTCTTTTGCAAGCCGCGCTTCACGCAGGCGGGAGGTTTTTTCCTCACGCGATCTGGTCACGTGGTCGATCTCTTCGACTGCATTTCCGCGACCGAAAAACTGGGATTGCACATGGCTGAAGGCGAGTTCGGCGTCTTGGAGAGATTTGCTCTAGGACATCAAGCCCTCCATAGATTTATGCAAACTGAAAAAGGCCGGACAATCGTCCGGCCTTTCAAAAATGGTGCTCCTGCGATGCCAGGACATCCGTGGTCAAAGCGGAAGCAGTCAAAAATTATGCGGACTGAAGGTTCGTCGCCGACATCTTGCCCGACTTCTTGTCACGCTCGAGCTCGTAGCTCAGCTTCTGTCCTTCGACGATTTCGCGCATTCCTGCGCGTTCGACCGCCGAGATATGGACGAAGGCATCTTCGCCGCCGTTGTCCGGCTGAATAAAGCCGAAGCCCTTGGTGGCGTTAAACCATTTTACTGTGCCTGTGGCCATAATGAACCCTTTCAATGCATCGTTGTCAGTGCGCAAGGCCTGAGGCCTCGCGAGAAGCATAACGATAGTTTGAAAGAAAAGTTCGCCGAGATGCAGTAGAAGCGCGGTAACCGGAGTTCAACAAGCAAAAGATCGATCCGCAATCATTAGAGGAAACGAATAAATGCGTCAACTTTTAGCTTTGTGTCTTGTTTTTCGGATTTTCAGATTCTAGCTTTTGTCAGGGTGAAGGAAACGTGCGGGACGTGGGGCTGTATGCAGACAGAAGTTAAAGAAACAAAGCTGTTAAACCGCTTGATGCGAAAAGTAGCGTTTTACTCGTGGTCGATCCCTGAGAATATGATTACCGCCGACAAGACATTTGGGGAGTTTTACGAGATAAGTGACGATGACCTCGTCAAAGGGGTCGCGGTGGAACACATCCTCTCGCTTATCGTCGAAGATGATCGCGCGCGCCTGGCTGAGCGCATCCACAGTGTTCTGCTCGGCGGCCCACCCGCCGTTACGCCTTATCGTATTCGTAGCCCTAGCGGAAAGTATAAGTCCCTCGTCAGCATCGGTTCCTGTTCACGCGATGAGGACGGTTTGCCTGTCACTTACTCCGGGATTGTGATGCCTGCTGAGGACATGGAAATCCACGAGACAGAAGCAGGGATCGAAGGCCATATTTCCGCAGCCATCGCGCTCGCCCAGCAGAGTGGTAATGCACTTACGGAGCGTTACCTGAAATCTGCGCTGCAAACTGTCGTAAAGACCTGACCCTGAGAACGGAAGTCTAACGCTTCCGCTGCTGTGCGCTGACCGCGACATGGACGAGAACCGCCGTTGAAAGCAAGATCGACGAGACCATCGCGGCGATCGATATTAGCCCACCGTTCGTGATTTCAGTTTTCGCTCGAAAGCCGCTATCCCTCGTGATCATCAACGACACCTCAGCGCGGTGGACTCCGCGCAAAGGCGTTTTTTCAGCGCCTTGATGTCTCGTGTTTTGGGAAAGGCTGTCGGAACCGCTGTCTTTCATTTCTTCAGTTTATCCTCAACCTTGCTACGGCTGTTGCCAGCGGTCTTGATTGCGTCCGCGAGTAGTCTTTGCCATCTGAGCCTCCTGGGTTTAAAATCACCGATAACTCGCCCAGAACACAACTCGTCGGTTTCTCGTTGGGAACTTGGATAGTGCTTTTTATACCATGTTCATCCCACCTTATCCGTGATCATCAGTCTACGACGCCTGTCTCCTCGGGGAAGAATTTCATTGCGTACTCTGGATAGTCACCGTCGAACAAGACTTTCTTGCTGTACCGATCCGTGATCGTCAGATGCAATTCATCTGCGTCTGTGGCGACGTGCTGGAACAGATAGAGGTATTCGCTGTCGTCGGATATGCCGTCGGCGATACGAAATTCACGTTGAGCGTCTGCCAACATTAAGCCCATCAACGCCTGACAGAGCGATATTTGTGGATGATGACGATAGGAATTCATGTCACCGGCAATCTGCTGGCGAGCCGTTTTCCAATGATGTAGCACCGTGGACTGAAGCAAATAGGGTTCGGTGTCATCGTGCTTATAGAGATGGAACCTCACCATCGGTGGATTATCGCGGCCTGGGTAGGGCGAGATTTCGAATACGAACGTTGAACGGGTGGACAATCCTTATCTCCTTTTTGCAAATCGCGCAGAACCTATGGGCAAACGACTAACAAAACATGATGGAGTTCAATGCAGGATAAACGGAAGCTAACTCGACAGCATAGCAAGCCGAGTTCATTGGCAATTGAAACAAATCGGCCCGAACGTTAATCCAAGCGCCGGAGACTTGAGTCAAATTGCGCTCAAACGATTCGATACTTGAGGGGTTCGTTTCCCTTTCTGAGATTTTCGTTTCAAGCCTTCAGATTTCCGATTCACGATCGACAGGACGACCAAGGATATGCCGAGGGACACGCTGACAGAGCGCAATCGCAAACAGCGTGAACGCCAACGCGACCTTAGAGCGCGGCAACGAGCGGCCAAGCGGCCCGACCGTGACGACGTCGCGCGCGTCATGCTGCAATGGTTCATCGTGGGCGCAGTTGCCAAGGGACGACAGAAGGAACTCGAACAGAGTGAGGATGTCATCGTGAAGCGTCTGGTCGCCCAGGGTTTTGACGAGGCTGCTTGCTACGACGTCTTCGACCGTCTGGTCGAGAAGTATTCAGGCGAGCACTGGGACTTTCGCCGCAAACCGCATCTGCTGTTTCCCGACGGGGCACCGGATGACGACATGTCAGACTGAGGCTTGAGTCTGATCGTGAACGGATCGCGCTCGTTCCGCTTGGCTTCGGTTTTGTGCAAACGGTGTTTCCATTCTGGGATGTCTTCTCCCCGTGACTTCTTCAAACGCCGTTTGCAGATGAATCGATTCATTGGAGCTTTTGACGGTTGGCTGGCAGACTTGGCTCCGCTCCGCTCCGCTTGGCTTGGCTGACGGGCTGCTCACCAGTCTCCGGGCGTTCGCAATTCGTTAACCACGATGACGCACCTGCGCTGGCCCCTCCCCTTTGTGAGCGCCGCGTTAACCGCGTTCCGGTCCTGTTCTCTTTTTTGACGGGGGGACCTTGAGATCCGTTTCGGGTCCTGCCAGGAATGAGCGGCTCCCTGATCGGAGCAGACGGCCCAAGCCGGTGCTGATAACACCGACAAGGGCCTGACCCTCAAGCCTTCTGTGAAAGGAATCGGGCTATGACCAACCTACACACTTCCTCGCCTATGGCGAAAGCTCCGCGTGCCGCATCTGCGGCGTCATCCACCGCCAATGGCACAACAATGTTGCCCGTCCAGCAGCTTTTCGCGGACCGCGTGCCTCAACGGATCGAACCAGAGGGCATCGAGCCACCGGCGCTGCGCCGCCACGCCCATCTCGTCCGTTACCCTGACGTCGAAGCGGATTTCGACGTCCTCATCGACAAAGCGATCGCCGCGATTGCCGAGGGCGCGCCAGTCAAGGACGAGATCCTCGGCCACTATGTGAACATCGCCTCACTGGTGCGGGCCGTCAGTTTCCGCGAAGGCAAGTTGCTGGAGCAGGCTGTCGAGCGGCTGGCCAGGGTCAACCCGGATCTGGTCGTGCTCATGCAGTCGATCAAGCTGCCCTTGGTCAAAGCCGCCATCGAAGCGGTCGCGGGCAACGACTGGAAGCACCTCGATGGCGTGCGGCTGGATTGCGATGCACCAGCAAAAGGCAGCTACACACCAGACCTCATCGTCGTCAACCTCGCCAAGCGGGCCGCTTTTGTCCTCGACCTCAAGCGGTCCCTGGCGTCGTACGGTGACACCAGTCGGCTCGAAGAGTTGAAGCTGAAGATGCTGGCGTCGGCGATGGTGTTGCCGGACTGGCTTTACAAGACGCAGAAGAGGATGATGGTCGAAACGGTCGGTGTTGCCATCATCGACGGTGCCAGCCGTCCAAGCGATCATGCAGCGGGCGTCTGGGCCTTGTCCGAGATCGACGACCTGCTCGAGATTGAAGGAGCAGCCCTTTGCATGGCGCAATTGCGTCTGCGCTTTGGGGTGCGGGTCCAGCAACTGCTCGAAGCGGAGGCACGACGCGCGATCGAGATCGCACAGCCCCCCTTGGCAACACCCGCACCGGCGATTTTGACATCAGGGCGACGCTTTGGGATTTTGCGTTCCACCTCCCCTGCACTCGTCTGCCAGGATGTTGCCGATTGTGGTGACCACTCCACGGTCTGCAACTGCACCCGGTGCCATGACGACGTTGACGGTGACGATGGTCGCGATGATCCCGAGGCGCTTGCGCACGAACCTAACGCCTGGCCACCTCAACATATCCGCGTCGGGTTTGCGCGGCGTCTCCTCGACGCCTAAGGCAACCGCCCGTTTACAGTGAGGCAGTTGGCTGCGGCTCTGACGCACGCAGCCAGCCTTTTCCATGTCCCTGTTTTGAACACGCCGTCCACCCAAGCTGGACCGGCGAGGAGATCTTTGTGGCTACAGACATCGTTTCCGAGTTACCACCACCCCACACACGCCAGCGTTCCGAGGCGTCGTCGGCGCCGTGCCGCACGCGTTTGCCCGCCTCCCGCGATGATCCAGCGGTGCCCGATGATCCAGCCGTGATTGTCGGCCTTGCCCTCGCCGTCGCGCGACAAGCAAATGGCGGTATGACGTCGATGCCGTCCGTGCTGCTTGATCGGCTTGATCAGCATGCGCGCCAGGGAAACGCCGCCTGCAGAACCGTTCTCGATCATGTGACCAGGAATACCAATGGATATTGCCACTCCCTAGGCCGCGATGGCGTTCAATGTGCCTTGGGTCAGGAAACCTGCGTGGCAATTATTGCCGCGCCCAGTTTACCGACGTCGGAGGGCAATTGATGGATCGTTTGTCTTCCTTCTTGCTGCGGCGCCTCCGGCATGTTCAACGCAAAAAAATCCGTCGTCAGGCGGTGTGCACTGGGCTGTTGTCGATGGCCACCACTGTGATCAACGGGCATGTCGTTGGGTGCTACCGGCCTCTGTTCGACCCCCGCCATCTGGCGGGTGACGTCGAGCGCGACCGGCACTGGCTGCAGGACAACCTTGCTGCCTTCCTGGTGGAGCCACCAAGCGATACTGCATCGCGTACTGGTCAACCCGACGTCACGCCAGACTGGCCCGTGCAGATCAGGCGAGGTGGTCCGTCTGTCGCTTTTGATGCAAGCGCCGCCGCCTACGCCGTCCGCATGGTGGCCAAGGCTGGTGACGTGCCAAACCTCAAGCACATGGCAACCGTGTTATCGCTGGCCGCCGCACTGCAAGGGTCGCACGTTTCGGTGCGTGATCTGGTCATGCACCTTCGGCAACCGGCATCCGTCTTCTCGGTAGAGGTTCCAGTCGAGGGCTTTGAGCGCTCCTTCACGCGCCTCATCGAGGAAACAGACTTTATGCCGTTCGGACCCTATGTCGGTATGGCTGCCAATTTTGCCTTCGTCGATGACCTCTGGTGTTGGGTCGGCGGCGAGACCAAGCGCGTCTTTCTTCAGGTCGCTGCCGAACGTCCGAGCCGCTCATCGATGCGCGAGCAAATCCTGTGGGCGCTGGCGCACGCAGTTCCGGTTCTCGGGCTGACCGAGACTGCCTCAGGCATTCCGGAACAGATCAATTTGACCTGCGACGTCCGTATTACGGGATCGGAGCTGGATGGCAGATTGATCACCGATATCCTTGAAGCGATCTTTGGCCGTGAGGTGGTGACGCGCAACGATAGCGCTATTGCCGAGATCGATGCTGGCACCTTGACACTTGACGACCTCGCCATCGCGATCCGGCCGGGCCGACCGTTTCAAGCGTGTCTCGATGCGCTGGTCGGGCTCGCGACGTTAAACCGTGAACAGGAGAGCGATGAGGATGGCGACCGCAAAGGCGATGGCGCGCCGAAGCGACGTATCGCCAGCCAGAGCAGCAGCCAGTTGCGCGATAAGTTGGATGGCAAGGCAGGCGAAGACGCCTCGTCATCGCAAGGCAGGAGAAAGCAGGGAGCAGACAGGCGCCCGACCGAGGTTGAGGTCATTCACCCGGAGTGCGTCGGTGAGACAGCAAACGCTGCACAACCGTCGTTGCGGGTCGAGACCCTGACCGGTTATGGTCCAGCCCAGGATTGGGCGCTCGGTCTCAGACAAGATCTTGCGGACTACCACGCCAAAACACTGGCGTGGTCGCAGATGAGCACCAAGCTTCTTCTGTCCGGACCACCGGGAACCGGTAAGACCATCTTTGCAAGGGCACTGTGCAACACGCTGCAGGTTCCCCTGGTGGTAACCTCTGTCTCGACCTGGCTTCAGGGGGAATATCTCCATGATGTGCTGAACCGGATGGCGGATACCTTTGCGCAAGCCAGATCCCAGGCGCCGTGCATCCTCTTCATCGACGAGATCGACGGCATTGGATCACGCGTCTCGACGTCGCGCGAATACGGTGACTACTGGAATGCCTGCGTCAACAAGATGCTCGAACTGCTGGACGGTGCAGTCAAAAGCGAGGGCGTGATCGTTGTCGGCGCGACCAACCGACCTGACACCATCGATGAGGCGTTGCGCCGGTCAGGACGGCTGGAGACCCATGTCGCAATTCCAAAGCCGGACATTTCGGCGCTGGTGGGTATCCTCGCGCATCATCTTGGCGATGATCTCGACACCATCACACGTGATGTGCGCCGCAACGCAGATGAGGTCCAATGACAATGATGGAGACGACGGAACTGAAGACCCGCCTGAAGAGTGACACCGAGGCATCAGGAAGCCAAGACGTCGAAGGGGGAGATCCGCAGGGAACGACCGACGCGGTACTGGCGGCACTTAAACGCCTTGCGACGCGCGCCATGGGTCTGACCGGTGCTGACGTCGAACGCATCGTGCGCGAAGCAAGACTGAGAGCGCGGCGCGAGAAGCGACCCCTCACCTACGCCGATCTCGAGGACGGGGTTCGGGGTCATCGGCCGCCACTTCCCCATGATGTGCGGTGGCGACTTGCTATGCATGAGGCCGGCCACGCCGTCGTCCATCACGCGTTGCGTCTCGGATCGATCAAGGCTCTGACGATCGACAGCACGGACGGCGGTCGCAACGACCTTTCGTTTACCGGGAACGGCCCAGACACCTCGGCCTGGTATGAACGTCTACTGGCACTGCTCCTGGCGGGCAGAGCGGCAGAACTCATCAGTCTCAAGTCTGCCTCTGCTGGATCGGGCGGCGCCGAACAAAGCGACCTTGCCCGCGCCACTCGGATCGCCTTGGAAATGGAGCAGACGCTAGGGTTCGGAAGAAGGCACCCCCTCCTCTACCTTGAGCACAAAGATCCAACCGCGATCCTCAGCCTTGACGCCGATCTGGCAAACCGCGTCCATCAGCGCCTCGAATTCGCTCAGGCACGCGCGACCGAGGTGATCCTTGAAAACCGTGCCGCCTTCGAAACGCTGGCGCGCGCCTTGTTCGATGCCCAGGCGCTTGAGGGCCAGGCCGTGATGGACATCCTGATGAGCCCCAACTGAGATCCAGCCAACGGCTACTTCCGACGCTGGCTGGGCAAACACGTGTGGGGAGTGACGCGGGCGGCAAGCGCACCGGTTTGATCAAACCCGGTTTGCCGCACGTCGCCAGTTCGGGAAAGCGACCTCGAAAAAACAGCCGTGACGTCGGCGACGGTCAAGGCCGCCGAAGGGCTGCCAAAAACCAAACAACCAAAAGGGCCGACAAGCGGCCCTTTTGGTGGTCCGAGACGGCCGGACAATCCGGCCGCTCTTCCTGGTGACGCTTACACCAACATCGGCAAAGCGAGCGATGCATCATCGAGGTCGGCAAGTCCGACGTCCGGGACAAGTGCTGGCACGTTGCCAACAGCCTGCCGTTTCGATGCCGAACCGTCGGCCGCGATCTCGTTCACCACGGCTTGGTCATAGCCGACGTCTGACACCGCGACATTGCTCAGGACGGTGTACTCGACTGCCTCGATCATCGGCCTAGTCAATGGCCACTTGGGCTTCCGATCTTTTGAGACGCTCCATTCCAGAACCGGCACTACTTCGGTATCCAGCCACGCCTTGACCAGAGCAGCCTTTGGCCACTCCTCGATGCTTCCAAGAATGAAAAGCGTCTTTGTGACATGGGCCCACTCGCTACCAGCCGGGAAGGCCGCCAGTCGCGTATTGCGACCGAACTCGAGATCGGCCTCAATGAAGAGGGCCAGACTTTCCAGCTCCTGCCGTGCAACACGGGCGAGTTCCTGGACAGATCGCGACAGCGCTTCCTTGATGACCCGTTTTTTAGCAAGTGCCGCGCGGATGATCTCAAGGATGTCACGGACATGCGCAATGAACGCCTTCAAGCCGGTGCGTGTCTTCTGGGAGATGAGGGCCTTCAGACCGCTTGCGCCGCCAGTTGAGAACAGTTGGGCTTCAGGACCATCTTGCCCATCCTCGTCCCTTTTGCCACCCTCGATAATGGATTTGACATCCGCAACTTTCAAACCGCCGTTGTCGTCAGCGAACGCGATGGCTTCTTGAATCTGATCTGCGCTTGCAGCACTCAGATGGAAGAGAACGGTTGATCCGATCGAGAGATCAACGAGCTCATCGCGGTAGTCGGACAGATTGCGGAAAACCGACATGTAGTTGCGAGCACTACGGGCTTTGATGCCGCAACGTTTGTCGACCCATGTATCGAACGCGCCTTCCGGCACGAGCGCTGCAGCCTGCTGCAAGCGATCGCCGAGCTCGAAAGTCTGTTCTGTGGAGCGGCGCCCGATGTCGATGATGTGGACAGCGGCGTCCTCTAGTCGCGTGGCGACCTCAGCGCCGAGATTGAGAGTGGTGTAGAGAGCGGTAGACGTCTGAGAACCGCGGGCAGTCAAAGAAAGGTTGGCCAAGTGTGCCTCCTAAAGAGTTGAAACAACGTTCAGCACTGATCGTATTGAACAACCCTATAATCATGTATATATAGAAACGTGTCAAATTACAGTATATCCAACTATAAGTATAAATTGGATAATAAACTTCAAAATCGATAACTTTCTGATTTTTAATCATAGATAATGGGAAATAAAAACATGTATATAAAATATTTGACGCTTTTATGAACTTTTTTTGCTACCGCACAGCTCAGATATACATTTGAAGATAGATCAAACTTTTCGTCAACAATGCCCCCAATCCCAAAACAGAGCCTTCCTAAAATATCATTTGCTCGCAGAAATATCGATCAATGTAAAAAACGCTCGCTGGTGACCGCCGCGATTATGTTGCGGCCGAAGAGGGGTTTCGCATGGAAAAAAGATACGGGGTGGTCGTCCATTAGGGTAAGCCAGTCGGGGTGTTCTTTCATCTGTTTGCGGTACCGGAGGACACCAGAACTCGCAAACTCTGCTGCTCTCGTTAGATATCCTTCACGTCGATATCTCTCACTTGCTCGCGCGAACAACGAGGACAAAAATGCCATATCAGCGCTTACCAAAAGCTGTCAAAATCCGTCGCGATAAGACTGTCCGCGACTTTGTGAAACCACTGCCCCTGACTTAATGAAATCGCTGCCCGCTACTTGCTGAAATAACTGGTCGTGACTTTGCGAAACCCGCAGTAACGGCCATAAGTTGAAGAATTGCGTTGAGTTGAAGTGCGCCGCGTCTGTGACGGCATTGGCCACCGACGTCAAACATTCATTTACTGGTTGCATTTTAAAAGAAGTTGAGCATATATTTACTTCGTCTTAACCAAGGGCTTGGCAAGAAGATTACACGATTATTCCGATCCGTTCGGAAAGCCAAACCGAAATTGAAAATTTCTCGGTGGGCGCGGTCCAGGCATTATGACTGGCACCCTATCTGGGTTAACCGTTTGAATGTTTAGTTAAATTTTTCTGCTTTCTATCGGCTCCTCGCTTCGGGCTGGTCGCTAGCGTGTGCCTTCGGACGATTAACATGACCAGCATATTGACGAATACCGGCGCAATGACAGCACTTCAAACGCTTCGATCCGTGGGATCGAATCTATCAGGTGTACAGGAGCAAGTCAGTTCTGGGCTGCGCGTTAAAAGTGCTTCTGATAATGTAGCTTATTGGTCTATCAGTACGACGATGCGTTCCGATAACAAGGCACTTTCCGCTGCAAGCGACGCGCTTGGTGTCGGCGCTGCAAAGGTCGACACTGCTTATGCCGGAACGGAGGCAATAGTCGATATCCTAACAGAGTTCAAAGCTACCCTTGTCACGGCAAAGGAAACTAGCACGGACGAAGCTCAGATTCAAAATGCACTTGCTCAGCTAAACGCTCAGGCGGAAGCCATTGTCGTCTCGTCCAGCTTCAGTGGCGTGAACTGGCTGCAAACCTCGGCAAGCGAACATATCAACGATGTTAACGTGCTTTCCGATCATGTCGTGGAAGGCTTCATCCGAGACAGCAATGGCGGAACAAAAATCACGCAGATGGAAGCCGATCTCAGAAAAACCAGTATGCTAAACACGGGAGGTGGCGGCATCCTGCAAAAAGATGTGTTAGATTATTATATGCCCCTTTCCGGCATGTACACGAATAGCTTTTATCATGAAGGTCATGAAGACCATTATTTCAAAGGTCCGGTTACCTTCAGCAATACAGACAACGTCAACTTCAAGTTAACGATTGATCAAAGCCCCGAAAGTGCTGGGGAAACCTTCACGATCAACATTGACAAGTCGGTAGTAGATACTGCGTTAAGCACAACTGACGGCGTAATTAGAAACGTCGGCGACCTACGGCTCGTCATGCAGAAGGCGTTCAATGACGCCGGAGCGGGTGCCTATGCCGATGTGTACGGGCATACGGCCACCGCGCCAAATGATCCCAGCAGCTATGAGATCCGGTCCCTTGAGACAAGCCCTCATGTCGGGTCGAGCATATTTATTAGCGATGTTTTGACGTCATTTCCATCGACTGCGACTGAGGGAACCCTTGGTCTGAAGACGACGCCACGTGTTGATCACGACAACATGATCACAAGCTCAAGAATGAGCTATGTGCAGCCTTTCAAGGTCATGCTTGATGCGACGATATCTTTCGATCTAAGCATCGACAATAACCCGGTCAAAACTTATACCATTGACCGCGCCTCTGTCGATGCTGCGCTTGGTACGACTGACGGCATGATCAGTAGCGCCGCAGACCTGAAAACTATTGTAGACCACCTAACAGCCGGAGCTGGCATGTCCGTTACGGTCTCTGGCGGGCAATTGACCTTCCAGGCAGATCAGAATGTTTATCCGGGGTACGGTAACAAGGCTGTCGAGTTTAACATAAGCTCTTTTCGACCAAACCCGCCGTTTACTTTGCGGTTTGATCTGGCCGAAATTGACATAACAACCAGTAATTTCACAGTTGACGAATATGTTGAGGGTGTCGAATTCATGCTTAATCAAGCCATTGACAGTGCTGCCACTCTTGGCTCCTTACAACAACGTATCGATTTGCAGGAAGAATATTCCCACAAGCTCATGGACGGTATCGAAAGCGGCGTTAGCCGACTGGTTGACACCGATGTGGAGGAAGCATCGGCAAAGCTTGCTGCTTTGAAAACCCAACAACAATTAGCCATTCAAGGATTGCAAATTGCGAACGGCGCACCAGGTATCTTGTTACAACTATTTTCCAATCCTTAAGACGCTGGTCAGAACTGTGTCGAAGCATTTAACAATCTCATATGATATCGCGGCGTAATCGTCGGCATTGTAGGCCACGGTCATGAATTACACTGGCAACTGGTATCAGCGTATGAGTCGATGTATTTGACACACTTCGTTGTACACAGTTTGGTATCGACCTCTTTGGCGTCTCCATGATCAGCAATGATCCAGCGCTGGGCCGATTTGCTTCCGCCAACGAACAGACTGGACCGAGGCTTCGTCCACCTCAAAAGATCAGGCAACAAGCCTCGCGTTGCGGCGGGCTATTTCCTCTAATTGAGGGATGGTCAGGCCGAGCGCAGCGGATGCAATGCCGTAATACGCTTCTTTGGCATTATCCGTGTGAAAACAAATGCCATCGTCGCCCTTTGACAGATCGAAGCCAAGGAACCTCTTGTTGTCGTCGATCAACATATGCAGACCAAAAAACACCTGCGAGAAATCCTTTGACTTGATCTGGTAGATATCGCCCTTGCCAGACGTGTTGATCTCGGCGTTAAAATTGCCGATGAAAAACTGCTGGACGGAGCTAATGCCGGCTTTGCGTTCTCCCCACACTTCACCAATCTTGCAGGATCCAAGCCATGGAGCGACGTTTTTGGCAATGAGGGAGGCGTGAATGTGCTTTTTCAACTTGTGTCCGGCTGGTAGTCTCGTCGTGAACAAATCCCAGTTTTCATCGCCAAGGATGCTTAGGTTTGACACCGTCACACCGGCAATCTCCTCTGCGGCCATACGAGCGATATCGATAGGCCTGATCTTAGGTTTTGAAACACGCCCGCCGGATTGATTTTCCTCACCGAAAAACCAACTCGAGTATTTGGTGGCCCCAACAGGGACGTCTCGAGCTGCTGCTGCGTTTACGCGAGCCTGAGCGGCAATGTTGGATACATTTGCGCCGAAGCGCGCGTTATAGTCAAGATTGCTCACTGTGCTCATCTGCGAGGCCCTCGGGTTTCAGATCCTGTGAAATGTTTATGCTTGGGTTGTCCTAAATGGCGTCCTTTGACGCTGTTATTTTCGTTGCGATCAATCTCCATGAGTTGCTCGATGGACATCCCGGTGCTGATGGAGGCAATGGCGTAAATAGCCCTGGCCAGATCTTTAGTCTGAAAATAGACGCCGTCCTTGCCATGATTGAGATCAAACCGCTTCGCACGTCCGGTCTTGTCGATAACAACACCCACGCCGAAGAACATTCCGCTCGCGCCATCAATTGGCGTATAAAAATTGCGCAACGACGTGTCAAGTTTTGCGTCGAAGTTCGTCACGTAGAATTCTGCCGCCGTAAACTCGTCGTCCTGACGATCAAGGATGACCCGACCGACCCTGCATACACCATGCAACGGAGACGCAGTTGGTGTGCGAGCTTCTATCGATCTCCTAAGCCGACTTCCTTGCGGCATCCTGACTGATACCGAGCCGTAGGTTTTGGTTCCGATTTGCTCCATGACGGCACATGTGAGCTTCCGGGTCGCCTCGTGAAGGTCCAGTGGTGCACCAGGAAGGAACGTGCGCGGGAATTGCTGTACGGCATCTCCATCGAACCAGTTGAGATAGCGTGGCTGGTCGGGGTCTTCCGCACCCAGATGCGGGCGCCGATCCAGCATCTTTGCACGAACGGGATCTGTCTTTTTTGCTATCATGAGTTCACGCATACTGCCCCCCTCAAGGGTCACGCATTGGCTCCCTTTCGTCGAAGTGCAGATAAACCCGTTTCTATTTTCGACTCTGCTAATGAATGCACTAAAATTTTAGCGAAATGAGCGATTATTGCACAAAGTGACACCGAGGCATCGGGAAGCCAAGACGTCGAAGGGGGAAACCATCAGGGAAAGACCGACGCGGCACTGGCGGCACTTCAACGCCTTGCGACGCGCTCCATGGGTCTGACCGGTGCTGACGTCGAACGCATCTTGCGCGAAGCAAGACTGACAGCGCGGCGTGGCAAGCGACCTCTCACCTATGCCGATCTCGAGGAGGGTGTAAGAGGTCATCGGCCGCCCCTTCCCCATGATGTGCGGTGGCGACTTGCGATCCATGAGACCGGCCACGCCGTTGTCCATCACGCCCTGCGCCTCGGATCGATCAAGGCCCTGACGATCGACACCTCGGATGGCGGCCGCAACGATCTGTCCTTTGCCAGTAGCGGTCCAGACACTTGCGCCTGGTATGATCGAGTGCTGGCATTGCTCATGGCGGGCAGAGTCGCAGAACTTATCGTTCTCAAGACGGCCTCTGCAGGATCGGGCGGCGCCGAACAGAGCGACCTTGCCCGTGCCACACGCATTGCGCTCGACATGGAGCAGACGCTGGAATCAATGTAAAGAAAGCTCCCTGTCGACCGCCGCGATTATGTTGCGGCCGAACAGAGATATCGCAATTAAAAAAACGATGAGCGTCGGCCCTGCTTCAGGGAGTTGGCGTAACCCCCGCCTTCTTGCCCTCACTTGTCACTATCCTCGCCACTGGGCATCAAGGAGAACTTCGTCTTCCACTCACAGAGTAAAAGCTCTGACACCCAGCCGCTATGGGACTTTCCAACTGCGAACCAGCACCGTTAGGAAAACAAGATATTCATCGGACCCAGCAAGTTTCTAGCTACCAGAAATTTACCGGGTGTTCACTTTTGCCGTGCAATTTCGACGCCAAGCGCGAAATGTATTCAGTACGCGCGGCATCCTCAACTTTGCCCGCCGACTTGGCGGATTTTGTTTTCGTTCACGGCTGCCGATCTGGGATGATCCACCAAAATAGCTGGACGAGGTCTCGCCACCTTCTGACCATGTCTTCCCAGGCATGGACGGCCTGTCGGCAGCCGTAAATTGCCAAAAGCGTAACGGCAAGCAATACCAGCCACGGCCATATGCGGCGCTTTCGTTTTGGTCCGCTTTCGATCTCGTTCAATGTCGCGCCTGCTTTTCTCTTCTTGTTGGATTTCGTACTCGGCTTGCTGGAGTGCTACCTCAATCAGATATGTGAGAAAGTCTCGATTCATTGCCTGAGCTGATTCACGCGCAAGCTAGAGCGCTTCAAGCGCGTTTTTCAAATCTTCCATTATCCACTTCACTCGAACGTTAGATAAAATGAATTCAGGCGTTCCATGGCTATCGCTCATCGCCTAACCGCGACGTGAGCTTGACTCTCCACAAGCTCATGTTCACAGCAAGTGGGGATAATAATTCCCTGTTAAGTCGACAGATGAGCCGCGTCGAGGAGTGATCAGTACGCAAGGTTTAAGCAACCTTCCATCGGCAGTATGCCATGGCTGGGAGGATGCATGAGTACCACCGAAGTCAACTACCCCGAAGATTTAAAGCTGATGGCTTGGTCAATTACAGCTAAGCATCTTTGCCGGGGCGAAGAAGATGTCACGAAAATTGTCGCTGATGCCATATGGCAAGAGCGGCAGAAATGGGCTTCGAATATAGCACCCGATACTGAAAAGAACACTGCCAGTTAGCATTGAGCAGACCGCCATATCTGATTGATACAGAAGCCCACCGTCACCTGACAACGGTGGGAAAAACTCCGCAACGTGTGCAGCTCAGAGAGCAACAGATGCGATCGACGCTTTTCTGAAACAGAGAATCGCATTTCGAGAGTTTGGAATCCAATGAACGCAATTTGCATCAAGTCGCAGGCAACGTGATCAACGTTCAGGCGATATCTGCTGAATCCGAAGGAATTTAAGCTCTGCCCTCCGGCGTCATGATCTGCGGACGCCTGGACATCTCCCATCCCTCCAAGTCCGAAAATGGGCCGCCCGCTCTCCCCTCCCCTACTGAACCGGGCCATTTAGAGGTGCAGGTGCCAGATAGCCGCGGATCGTCTTTCGTCGCAGAATGTCAAGAAACACGATCAGCGCGTCCTCCCTTCGCGCGAAGTGCTGCGTCTTGCATTGGCCCCGGCAGCCAATCCTGCCCCAGGTCCGCGTGAGACACACGTCTCCAAACAGAGTAGATGTCATGTCGAGGACGTAGTACCGCGCCATGTTTCGGCGAGTGTCAATTCGTTCGATATAGACACGGTTCGGCTGTGTGCTCATCCCAACAGAATCGAAAAACTGGCGGCAGATGTCCAACGACAGTTTTGAATCGGTTCATCGATACCGATTCATAATTTTGATGCGAACTGTTTGAGCGCGATCTGTCACCCGACCTGGTAAAAAACACCGCTATGCGATCTTTTGAGCTCAAGGATAAAGAGCTGCCGAATAACACATGTTCATTTCGCGAAAGGTATCGCGTCGTCTCGTTCGCGCGTTCCGGGTGGAAGGCCTTTGCGGTCGTCGTCAACCATCATTCCTCGGGTAGAGTAAGTGAGGTTGACCCAGAGGCGGTCCCACATCGCAGAACGCACCCCTGAGCGATATCCTTCGTGTTCGCTCAAAGCCTTGTCGCGCCACCGGTCAGCGATCTCGGCAGGTACGAGCGCGAAGAACATTGTATCGCCTTCTGTCGCATCGATCGACAGGAGAACCTTACCGATCGCTTGGATGCTCTGCTCCAACTCCTTTGTGGCCTCGGCATATTGAGCCCAGACGAGGTCACGATAAGCGCTTATCGGTCCCGGCGGTTGTTCTCCAATGATCAGAGGACCGAAAACGGCATTGGCGAAAGGGCCGAGCGCGGTCTTGTCAATAATGCCGCCTTCTTGCCAGATCGAGAAAATATCGCTGGTGTACTTATCTTCCACCGAGTGGAGCTTGCCTGCGTTGTCCAACAGATTGACGGCGGCAAGAAACAACCGATGACGCGCAGAGTAATCCTCTACGCCGTAAAATCCGACGGTCTCCATATCCGTGGGCGGGTTGACCGCCATCTCCTGAGCTCGCTTGACGATGGTAGGATCACCTCCCGAGAAATCGGAGGCGAAGGCGATGATATCGGCAAAATCGTCAGATGGCATTTCGGCTCCTGCAAATTGGGCTGTAGAAAGGATGCAGAATAGGGCGGCGATCAGAGAACCGTACCGCGCTAATTTCCAAGTTGGCTGATCATTTCGCTAAAAATCCCTCTTGGAATATATTGTCTCGGAAGTGGCGCGCCGTTCGTGACGCAGCATAGACAACCTCTCACACCGATGACAGGATTATCGACGAATGAGAATGCCAGGTAGGAAATGATGATACTTGCGTTCTGGGTGACGGCCGTCCTGGCGTCTGCGGGGGTCCCACTGCCTCACGATGTCGAAGCATTGCTGGACCGTCGTGCTCAATGTCAGCATTGGGCCGGAGAAGAACCATACGATGGTCCGCGTGCCAGTGAAATCGAAGCAGCGATACAACAACGGCGTTGCGATAGCCTCGAGGCCGATGAATCTCGGATACGCCTTCGCTACAAACGAAACCAATTGGTGATTAAAGCCCTCGAACCAGAACAGCCATAGGCTTTAGAACATGCTAGAACAGAAAGTAGCCCGGCAAACGGTGGGTAAAAGCCTCTGATGTCGTGAGACAACGCCGGTTTCCCAATCCTACATGGATTCGGTGGCTAATCCCTAAGGTGGAGGAACCGGCCTATCGACCCCGCTCGACCAAGTTTGCGAATTGCACCGGCAGATTTCAGCCTCTCTATCGACGACTGCAGCAACTGGCACTCGAATGAAAAGGTCTGCTTTCTTATGACCTAATCCTTGGCAAAGGTTGTGGCCGTCTCGGCCGTGCTCACCATCGTATTATAGTCAGACACCAGCCAATGCATATCCTCGCCAGCCCCTTTGCGAGCGTCGCCTTTTGCCTTCTCCAGCTTCTCGTCGAAATCACGCAGCTTCGATAAAAGCGACGCCGGCTGCGATTCAAAAACGTGGAACGAATCGGGATGCTCCAGCGAGTAATCATCGAACTCCCGGACTGCGCCCGAATAGTCATTCAGTGCTTGCTTGAAGTCGGTCATATTTACGACTGGACGATCATTAGTCGGCATCAAATCCATTATCGCTTCTGCACGAAACATCACGTTGCGAACATGCCAGCGAGACTTCTTACCCTCGCTTTGTTCCAGCGCGGCCAGTGATGCCAGATCCGCTTTCACCTTCTCCGTGCGGAGCGCAGCATCTACCGTCTTGCGGCGTTCCTCAAATGCGGGAGCAAGCGCAGCTATCTCCTTATGGAAGCCCTTGCCAGCTTCCATCTTATCGCTCTTGTAGTCCTGTCTCTCGTAATATTTGTTGGCGCGCTCAATTACCGGTGCAAGCTGCTGGTAGGTCTCGACATAAGCAGCCATTGCAGTATCGAGCTCTGGCATCTTGGGGGCTGCCTGTGTAGCGGCAACCACGGCAGAAGCTTCGTCCCGGACGTCGTAGAGCGAGTACAGACCGTAGATGATCCTTTCTTTGCCAGTCGGTCCTTTCTTCATATCCACCCAACTGTCGTACCTCTCCAACGACTCGGAAGCTCTGAGCGTCCGGTTCAAGAATTCAACATAAGTGTTCAGCTTGGCTGTGACCTCTTCAGACACCGCCGCTTCCAAAGCAGTCTCTGAAAATGCCGGACGAGACGCGAACCCGACTGCGAGCGGATTTTGCAAAACGAGAACAAGCGCTGTGGCGGCGATGAACTTCTTGAAAAACGGCATCAAAATATCCTTGCAAGCGTAGTCTTTATTTTGTTTTCAAAGGCACCAGGTCGATGGCTGTTGCCCAACGTGGCGTATCTTCCCACATCGGAAGATGATCAGCTGGATTCTGAAACGTCCATCGCGGTTAAAAGTGATCGATCCGTGAACTAACGTAATAATTCATCGGACAACGATCCAGAGCGATAAGGGATCCCTTGTTCTGCCTCTGTGTGACGCGATCCGTTATTCTGACTACGAGCGCACCGGATGCACCGTCAACCGGACAGCGCTCGCAGCACTGCCTCGGGCTCCTTCTCCATCACACGTAGAAGCGTTCGAGCAGCGCCTGAGGGCTGTCGAGCCCCCTGCTCCCATTTTTTGTATCCTGATGGGCTTGTCCCGAGGAAAGCCGCCATTTCATCTTGTGTCAGATGCAGCTTTTGGCGGATCGCCTTCGCGTCAACTTTTTCCAGATCAACGGCAGTGACCCGCATTCCCGCGGGGTCCCTGCCCTGCGCATAACCCAGAGCTTCGGTCATAGCCTGAATCAAATCCTCGCCGAATTTTGTCATCTCGCTCATGGTTTGCTCCTGTACGTCGCCTTGATCGCCTTTGCGAACGCAGCAACGCCTTGGCCTCTTCCGGCTTCAAATCCGTCTTTTCGTTCTTTCCGTAAACGAGAAGCGCATAAATAGGCGCATCGTCGCTGTACCAGTAATAGATAACGCGGGCGCCACCCCGTTTGCCTTGACCTTTGGCCCCAAATCTCAGCTTTCGGACACCACCCGCACCCGGTATTTCATCACCAGCCTGTGGATGGGTCGCCAGAAAGTCGATCAGATCCTTGCGCTCGTCGTCCGTAAACAGAGCGGTTGCCTGTTTGACGAAGAGCGATGTTTCAGCAACTGTCTGCATAGTGATTATAACCCATTGGGGTAGTTATGGTGATCGAACTCGCTTTTGTCAATGATCATCACGCAGACCGCTTTTCAGCTTCCCCGTTCAACCGTAGCAGTGCCATTACCATCGGCCCCAGCGAAAACTCACCGCGCGCCGCCCGGTTAGTGAGATCACGCAGATATCCGCCGGCCGAATTGATGTGCCCTGCCCTCTCCAGGATACAGGCTATCGCAACCGCTGCATTTTCCGGCCCCATGGTTTCGCACGCCTCTTGATAGGCCGACGGGCTCACCCCCAGCATCGATCTCACCACGACCGCAGCCGACATGAGATCGCGCCAACCACCCACCGCGCCGGCCGGTCCATAGTCGATAATCTGCGGGCATGCCTTCAGCACAACCCCCAAAGGAAATGCCTTCAGCGTCTCAGTTTGAGGTTGGCGTCTCTTACTCGGCTTTTCGCCCTGCTCTTTTTCAGAGCTAGGTTCAAATTCACTAAAGGATTCGGGTTTTGAATTCTGTATGTGCTGCTCAATTTGAGCATCATTGGTGCTATTAAATTCTGAATTTGACTGCGTATCCAACAGATTAAGGATTTCCTCGCGAAGAAGCTCCAGTTCATCGAGGATACTGGTGACATCAGCGATGGTTGGGGAGCGTGGAATGCGTGAGACCAGGTCGATGTACATAGCCTCGATCGCCATCCAGTCGCCGTCAGCTCCCTCCTCTATCGCCGCAGTAATGAGCTTGCGGACATCCCGGCGGCAGATTGTCAGGTTCTCTTTCGCCTTGCGGAAGGCGGAACGAGCAGCGACGACTTTCTGCGCGATGACAGCAAGCTCTTCAGACCGGGCAAGGATTGGCGAGAGGTCGAAGCCAAACGCATTCTCGATCTCGCCCGCGCCATTCTTCCGCGCGTAGCGCTTGCCGTTGGCACTATCCTTGCGGATGATCAGGCCTGCATCGACCAGAAACGTCAGATGTCGGCGCAGCGTAGCACCTGCCATGCCGTGGGCTCTAAGGATCAGTTGAGCATTTGAGGGAAACACGACGAGCTGCGCGTCCTGGCGCAATTCGTTTTCCGGATAGAAGCTCAGAAGCGCGTCGAGCACAGCCAGGCTGTTCGACTGCAAGCCGAGTTTTTCTCTCGCTTCCGAGGCATCACGGAAGACTTTCCATTTCTCGACCGTTTTACCGGCCTTGATATCATTTGTAGCCACTTGCCGCTTCACCAAGGCGAGCGTCATTGGCCGCCGCCCGAAAGGCGTCGTCACACTTCCCGTCTGCATTTCTTTCACCCTCTAATAGGCAAAGGAAAATTGCTCACCAAAACGATGCCAAAGACTCTTGACTGTGATTCGGGGAAATGCGATTCTCTTACTTGCTAGAGATCGAGAAGGGCTTCCACGGTTTACCGTTTGGGGGCCTTTTTCTTTTGCGGTTCAGTCTCCACTTTGCTGTTGATCGTTTTCGAAAGCCTCGTAGAGCTTGTCGAGATTATTGGCGAGATAGGCGCCGAACGCGGCGGCCTGATCCGAATTTTTGGGAGACTTCAGAGCGATAGTCACGCGCTTCCCGTCGCCTTTGATAGATGCTCGAACCAAGCCTCTTTCGCTTTCCCACGTTTGGGCCGGCGATTTTTCTTCTGAGTTTACTGCGGTAAACTTTTCTCTCGGGACCAAACGCTCCAACATCTCGAAACGAGCATCGGGAACAGAAGCGACAAAATCAGGTTCGCGAAGAACAGACCGTACCTTGTCGGCCATGGCGTCTTCTGACACCGCCCCACCAAGAGAATACCAACGGTCGCGGCCTGGTGCCCTCGCCGCCTTCACAGTGTCGAGAATATCGGCAGGAAATCGCTCGATAGCAGACAGCATCTTCGAGATCGTTGTCTTGTCAGCTCCAAGCGCCAACATGATAGTGTCTCGTCCGAAACCGCCTGTTTCCAGATTGTGTGCAAACATCGCTTTCTCGATGAAAGACAGGTCGGATCGCTGCGAATTCTCTTGTCCTTGGGCAATGACGTGATCACGGTCTTCCAGCGCCTTGACGACGGCACGAACAGGAATTCCGATCTCGCGGGCGGCTCGAACGCGGCGGTGACCAAATACGGTCTGATAGTGTCCTGCCCTTGTGGGGTGCGGACGAACCAATATGGGGGTGTCCTGACCTCGGGCGCGTATAGCCTCGACAAGTTCTTGAAAGTCCGCTTCGTCCATCGCAACGCGATCCGTGACGAACGAGCTATCGATCAACCCCGTATCGAGCTTAATAACAGTCTCACCCTCGGCCAGACGTCTCTCGATCTCCTGTGCGGCATCTGCACGCGCTGCGAGTTCGTCAATGCTTCTGGTTACGGCACCAAGAGCACCCATTCCCCGCGTGGTCGTGCGGAAGCTCTCTTGAGGTTTTTCCTCGATACCGTCAGGGCTGGTCTGCTTGTCTTCGTTCATAATTCCAGACAAGATATTTTTACGAGCCATGGTGCGCTCCTTGCCGAAAGTTTACTGCGGTAAACTCAATACACATCAGTTGCGACCCCATGCTTTGTATATCAAATCCAGCACTTCGGCATTTACCGCGTCCATTGCTTCGATAGCCCGGTCATATGTTGAACGGGTGAATGCGGCACGCTCAACTTCGTAAAGCGTCTGGTTCGTCATCGCGGCGTCTGAGATCGCGACACTTCGCAACATGGGGTTCAGTAGAACATGGTTTTTGAACATGGAACGCATGAACGCCACCATCTGCGTCTGTGGCCCATCTTGCGGATCGTATCGAGTGACAAGATACCGGAGCCAGTCCAGATTCATGTTACCGCCCACATTCTTAAGCGTGCTGAGAATGTCGCCCAGCATCTGCAGGAACTGGCACATAGACATCACGTCCAGCATCTGCGGGTGAACTGTAATCAGGACCGCAGTCGCTGCACAGATCGCGCTCATCGTTAGAAAGCCAAGCTGGGGAGGGCAGTCGATAATCACCACGTCGTAATCGTCTGCCACGGACGATAGAGCCTCATCGAGACGAGCGAAGAAAATCCGTCCGTAGTCCTTGCCTTTGCCTTGGGCTAGAATACGTGGGGTATCGTGTTCAAACTCCATCAGTTCAAGATTTCCAGGCACAAGATCGAGGTTGGGGAAATTGGTCTTGCGAATGATCTCGCTTAGCGGGCGCTGCTGTTCGTCATAGCGGATCGCTCCATAAAGGGTCTCGTTCTCATGCACATCGAACTCAGGCTGCAAGCCATGGATTGCGGAGAGGGAGGCCTGCGGATCGAGATCGACGGCGAGCACGCGATGACCGGACAACGCGAGATACTGCGCCAAGTGTGCGGCACTTGTTGTCTTGCCGCTACCACCCTTAAAGTTGACGACCGCGATTACCTGTAGCTTCTCGCCGTTACGACGGTGAGGGACATAATGTGTTCCGGCTCTGCCGCTGTGCTCTAGGAAATGACGCATCGCTTCCATCTGCGTCGCCGTATAAGACCGGCGACCGGAAGCGGTAACCTGGGGCTGCGGCCCTTTGCCTTCGAGGGAAAGGTTCTTCAGGTAGCCACTTGTTACTCCGACAAAACGTGCAGCCTCTGCAAGCTGAAACTCGCGCAGGTCCTTCATCGCCCGTGGAGGATACATCTCCAAGCGATGCTGCTTCAATTTTTCCGACAGCTCTTGCGCCTGACCAATGATAAGTTGATCGACGTCAGAAATTGCCGTTTTATCGATATGAGCGATATTCATCGCGAAAAACCCTAAATGCGTTTTCAAGCTCACACGAGCAATGTAACCGCATTTAGACCCGATTCTACGAGTCTGGCAAGGAAAACAAAGTTAACAAGAAGTTAACTGGAAAACTACGGCGTATAACGAGTTTACCGCAGTAAACTTTTGGAGCCATTTACAAAGCGTATTGGCAAACATCGCACACAGGCGAGTCCCAATGAGCGTCGTACCAGGGTTGCATCGTCTGCCGCGCCAGCCGCCGGACTCGTTCACCATCAAAATCCTTAAGTAACGAAATCCCTGATCGCATCGTGAGCCTCCCGTGTGCGAAAGAGATTAAGATTAACCATGCGTTGGGAAGGCCAAAGAGTAGAAACCAGCGTGTCTTCGTATAAGGCGTTTTAGGGCCGGCGATAGATTGCCCATGATTTTCTCGCGCGCTTTTCGGCTGCTTTGTACAGTTAAGGAAAGCGGGAGAAAATGACCGGTTGCAAGCGTGTCTTATGGGATCAAATGCAGCACCCTCAGACTAGAAATGCAACGTGTAACGGGCATTCGGCCGTAATCAGCGTGAGACGCGCTCTGGCGGCCGTCTGCGGCGGAAATGCCTGAAAATAAGGGTACCGGAGGAGGGGAGAGACATGAGACGAAACAGGCATTCCTCGGCACAAGTAATGTTCCCGGTAGTTTCGCTATCTGCTCTCAGAAAACTTTTGTTATGCGGCAAGCTAACGCAGACGACCTCACGAAAAAAAATGCAATATTTTTCGTCTGAGACGTCCAAACCCATAACTCGCGACGGATGTCTCGGCACGGAGAAAACTCAGAGAGCAGCGAATTCGGCGCCCAACGCATCGTGATCTCCGCCTTCTTCATAGAACGAATCCCGAGCGCGATACGCATTGACAACATAGTTCTTAAGTTTCGGAAAATTTTGGCGCGGAAATTTGCAGGGATAATGTGATGCCTCGAAGTTCTCGACAGACTTGCTTTCCAACTTGTCCCAGCCTTCAAGCTGGTTCTTGCCCTCGAAACGCAATGATCGCAGTCTGGTAAGTTCCGACAGGCGTGACACGTTGCCAGTAATCTTGCTTGACACAATTTGCAAAACTTCGAGCTTTTTTAAGCTCAAAACATCGTCGATGCTTTTTATGGTCGAAGAGATTAGGAAAAGTTTTTTGATCGGCGAATTTTCGAAAAGTACAAGCGATCCGCTGAATCCGTGCAGTGAAAGATTCGTCAAATCGTGCCAGTCGTTGTCGAGGTTTCCAACCTTGTTGGTCTTCCAGTCAAGATTGAGCCAGCTTTCGAGCTTCGGAAAAAGCTCAGGGAGTCTGAACCGGAAAGAAATGCTTTGTGTTGTGATCTTCCTGATGTTCGGGAAATCTTTGAACACGTCGAGTTCGAGATCCTCGGGAAAGGCACCGGACCCGACTATACCGATCTCAACGATGTCGTTCTTTTTGCGGATGTCGCTGAAATCGGGAAAGAAATAGTCCTGCAGCTTATTCTCGGCTACATCCTCTACCTCGATCGAAAATCCGGTGCAACCATGTTCGTCGATGAGGTGCGAATAGGCCTTGAAGGCGGCCTTATTGAAATAGGCTATTTTTCGGAATGCCGGGGATCGCGTCTCCTCAATGAAGACGTATGGCCCTGTCATCAGGTTTTCCATCGTTCTTTCATCTATTTCCAAAATTATCTCAGACACTTAACCTCTCCATTTCCGCATTGGAAGCGCGAACGCCCCGCTGTTCTTGAGTAATCAGCCATGACTGCTTCCTTCTGGACCGGCGGCCGGGCATGGCTGTTGCGGATGCCGGCCATCACCGTCGCAATGTGCCTGTCTTTGCGATCAAGCGATTGACCGCGCTGGGCATAGTTCCAGCTGAGGGAGGAGAGACGTCGTTCAATGGTCGAGACAGAGTTGGCCTTGGTGCTTCCGGTCAACCGTGCCAGAAGCACAGGCTGTGATGGTAGCCCGACGGTTTGCGGATGCGGAGGGAGGGGAGCCAGCTTGGACCGCCGGCACCACGCGGAAAAATGCTTCCAGTCGGCGGCGTAGGCTTTGCGCGTATTGGCGAAACTTGCGGCTTCAACATAACCCTGGGGCGCGATCAGCAAGGCTTGCAAGATGGGCGGGCGTCTGGTCCTCAACGGCGAGAGAGGGGAGGGGGCTTTCGCCCGACACCGCCGGCCCGGAGACATCGCGCCCAGGCGCCGTGCTGAGAGACGGCGCTGAGATCTCCTCGGCGTGAATTTCTGTGTTCTGCTCGATGATTTGGGCCATTCTTTATATAAAGAACAAGACGTCCGATAATGCAACGTTATCGGACATGTTCAAGTGAAGACACCCGCGTGCGGTTATGGCGTTTGTTACTGACATGAATTGAGCATAATACCCAGACGACGTTGTACTCAAATCTCAGCAGTTGCCCCTTCGAACGTACGTGGTAGTGCCTCGTATCCAGAGCCGAGCAAGTTTTTGACGTCATCAGTCTGCGTTCTTCGAATGAATTCGATAAGGCTCGTTCCGGCAAAACGAATTGAAAAGCAGGCGCGGTCGATGACATGGAGCTTGAAAGAGTCATCCCGATCGCGCCGCCAGCACAAGTACTCGCCGTTGATGCTGCTGCCGAAGAAGCGAAGGTCGTCGAAGAAACTGGCGATGTCGCGGCTTTCGTCATCGTAGGGCTCAAGGCAATCGAGATCGCCGATCTCGATCCCGTCTTCCCGGTACTCTGCGACAAGCGAATGAACTTGGTCGCGGATTTCGACGCCTCGAACGAGGAGGCCATCATTGCCGAACATGCTGAAAGGCATTTCGATGACGAACAAGCCGTTGGTCGTGCCGTAGCCGAATGTCCGCGCGAAGATATTGTAGGATGGTGGTAGCGCACCGATCTCTGCTTCGACGGCTGAGATCTCTTCGACCGACGCCGCGCGGGTGACATTCGAACGGTCGAAAAGTTGGGTGACGTTGTCGGTCATTTAGGAGTTCCTTCTACTTTCTGTTCTGCCGCAGACCATTCGGTACGATGGTGGAGGCAAGCATCTCGCCGGCAGAGGTTCTGGCGGTGATTGCTACTCCGGTCGGCGTTAGGTTGCTACCATTATAAAGCGGGATCGCGACATAGGTGACACTGCAATTTGGATTTTTGCGCAAGAAGTCACGAACCTGTCGCTCAATCCGGCTCATCCCCGGATGGTTTGAACCGTCAGTCAGGGTCACGAGGTTACGGGGGTCGCTGCCCGATCTCCCCAGCGTATCGGCCAAAAGGTGGCTTCGCTGGTGGAAATTGGGGGCCGTACCCGATGCGAAGCCGGGCGGGTTCAGCGTTGGCGGCGAAGTGCCGGTTGGTCTAAGGTCACGGCTCGTAAGCGTGGCCCATACTCCGGTCGGCCTACCATAGCCATCCAGTGGTCCGTAGATCGGCGAAAGGCCGACCGGGTCGACCTCATTCATCGGATTGTCCACGTGGCCATGCGGCCGCGGCCCGCCGCGAATTCCCAGCGGATCAGGCGTTGCGTAACAGGCGGCGAGGTTATCGTAATAGCGATACCTGTTGTAAGTCAGGCCTGTGAATCGGCAGGGGGGTCCCTATGCCGATACGCACGATAACGCCTTGTTATTTTTCACGTTGACGGGGTCATTTCTGTACGCTTAATCACAATCATCGCATCGGAGACTGGAACGAGTTCGAAACCTTCATTGGTGGCGCTCTACTGGCGGTGTAAGCGTGGTCCGCGCTCAAAACCGGCATCTCGGGCGCAAGTCCCGATGCATCGGAGCAAAAACGAAAAGAACGAAAGGAGGCGCCGATGGAGCCGCAGCCAAAACTGAACGAAATCGTCTTTGACGAAGACAGGCTGGCTGATTTTCTGAAAAACACACCGCTCTCGGCCTGCGACGAAGACCAGAGGGTGCTTGCAGCCGTCTTACCCTGCGATCCGCACGCATTCTGCAAGCCGATCGCTGGCAAGGAGGCGGGCCATGTGCTCGTCGTCGGAATGGTCGGCTTCCAGACCTTTTTCCGGCTGCCTTCCAGCGTGACGTACAAGGGGCTCCGCGTGACCACCACTATCCCCGTGGCGGGTTTCGAGATCGACACGGCGACCGGCACGGTGACGACGAACATGCAGGAGTTGCGCAGCCTCTCGCGCTCGGAGACTGAGGCGGAGCGCGAGGCGGCGTTCGCGAAGCTCGCCGGCAGGTTCGAAGCGGCGAAGCCGAGACCAAAGCCGCGCGTCTTCTCATCGATCGTACTCGGCAGGGTCCGACCCGACGACTACGGCGACACATGGTTCGCCGCCCCCTTATCGATCCCCTATTTCGACGGCCGCGCGCTGCCTGTGCTGCTGCAGGATATCGGGCCGAGCGACGCCAAGCGGATCGACGCGGCGCTCGCGAACTTCCTCGCGCTAACGCGCGAGGACCGGCTGGCGGCCTCGCCGGCTGTGCTGGCGAACTGCAAGGAGTTTCTAGAAGCAATCGGCCCTGACGACGAAGCCGACAAGGCAATGTACGGGATTTCGGACCCGGCCGAGATCTGGCAGCACGTCTCCAACGAGGAGTTGCAGGTCGTGAAGGACGATTCCGATGGGGAGCCGGCGATCTACATCGCGCTAGCCTGCGCCTGCGACTGGGAACGCGAGCACGGCCTCCAACTCGTCTATCGAGACGGGAGGACCCTGACGCGCGTCAGCGCGCAGGACGGGCATGTGACATAAGCGGCATTCCCGGGACAGACGTAGACTGCCTCGTCCGCATCTTCGCGGAACCGTTCGTTGGCGAGGTAAAGCGCGTGCCCGAACGAGCAGTGATCTGGCATAGCCGCGGTGCCGTCCGAGTAATGACCGGCGATTTCGCTGCTGCGCTGCAGGATTTCGATCGTGCCGTTGCTCTGGATCCGAAGATGGCGCTGGCCTGGGGCTACCGGGGCCTCGCGCGTGCCCGCCTCGGCGAGATCGAGAAAGGCGTCGCTGATTTGAAGGAAGCAGCTCGACTCGATCCTCTAAATCCGATGATCGCGGCGGCATTGGAAGAGGCGGAGGTTACGCTTTCTGAACGATAGCTTCTCGCTTTACGAGCCTGGACCTTGGAGAGCGTACAGGAAGCTAAGATCGCGGTTATCGACCGGCAAGCTTCACCCGATTGCGGTTGTCACCAGAACCCGGTCGGCTGCGCGATCCATAGATTACGAACGGCGCAGGCGATCACGCTACATCACCTCCGTCTCTGCGATCGAGCGCGCCATCAATGGATCGGAACGTTCAGCCCAGACCCACAATCGCGTCGCGCGATCCTGTCCGATGACAATGCGCGTAAGTGCGTCGCGCGCCAGCCTGTCTAATGCATCAAGAGCCGCGTGTAAATAGGCAGGGGGGCCCGATGCCGATACGAATGATAACGCCTTGTTATTTCTCACGTTGACGGGATCATTTCTGTACGCTTAATCACAATGGTAATAGTATGACGCCAACCTAATTCGCAACATGCGGACCGTAGCTTCTCTCAAACCTCATGTCACGACGGGAAGCTCCTCGAAAGACGCTTGAATGCCGTGAGCATCAAGCGAACGCTTCATGTCTTCTGTAATAATGAATAGATGCGGCCTCTTTAAATCAACGAAGACGCCAATTTCAGTATCTGGGAGGCCGGTTATGACGTAATCCTGATGCTTGAACTTCTTGAGCTTCGGCCAGAATTGGGTAGGGCTTTTGCTCTCGTCAATTATATCAACGATCTTAGGACGCACGACGTAGAATCCTTTTATTTCGTCGCCGACCCATTCAAGCAGGTTTTCTTTGCCCCAGATGACGTTTGTTCGTCGGAAAGAAACGGCACCGTGAGTAATCGCTTCGCAGGCCAGTTTGAACTTATCGTTGAAGACCGGGACGCAGAACGACTCAATGACATCCGTAAAGTGGAAATCGTCTCTGTTGAAATCGTCTGCATTGAAATCGCCGTTGTAGACCTCACCCTTGTACATAGAACTGCGACAAGCATCGTGATCTGTGGCTTGGAGCTTGCACTCAGGGTGATTCTTTCCGCCGTAGATTGAATACAACATTTCTCTAGTTCCCTTATTTGCAATTCGCTATTTGCATCGCCCCCGTACCCAACATCGTACGATGCGCAAGCTGGAAACGGCGAACTTCCCTAACTTTGCACCGCTTGCTCATGTTATTCGTTCGACGCTCCAAATTCCTGAGTTGCCCGGACATATAGTTATTATACTGGTCATGTCCATTGAAGCCTCGGTGCTGTGCGGACCCTCTTTGTCCGCTCGTGCCGCCGCCTGCAACGCTGCATGCTCTCCGAGGAAGGTACATCATATTTTGTCTGCTGTTCACGTCGAACCCTATGCTCCGCAAAAATGGATCATTTTGCAAGTGCCAAGGAATAATGTGGTGCCGCTCAAACCCCGGCGTCGGCGGCATCCACGGGGGATAACGACCACTGAGACCGAGGGGATCATTCCAAAATAATGGATTATTAACATAAGCGTTTGAGCTTAAGCCTCCCTCTAAACCGATAGGGTCGGGGCTAAGATAGTGCGCTCCAAGCGGGTCATAGAATCTGAACCTGTTGTAGTAGAGCCCGGTCTCTAGGTCCTCCCACTGGTGTTCGTTTTCATAAGAGTTTGAACCATTTATCCGTTTCCTCGTGATCCACTTACGCCGTATAAAATTGTTGTCGGGCAATTCACTACACCGGATCTGGTGGGCTAACGCGAAATGGAAAAACGGATTAAATCTCGCTGAAACTCAACAGCTTTGCCATTTCAGCATCCTTCAGAATCGTAACTTGAACGTTCGATAACAGCGACCGCACGGCGTCCGGTATGGTATGAACTGGTTGATACAAGTGTACGGTCAGGTTCGCCCACTTGCCGAAACGCAGATGCGAAAGCTGGGCGCGGCCCGAGCGCCAGCGCCACCAGGAATAGACCGGTGGCCGCTCCCATGTCGCCGAACAGAAAGGCTGGCGTTTCCGGATTGGCAGCAAGGTCGGCCAAAGCCGATGAACTAGAGGCCACCGCGTAGCCGAACTCTTCGGCACGATAACGCTCACCATTAAGATCGACCATAAGTCGATTTGGAGTAAGTGTCCTGGTTGTGAACCGGAAGTCCTCGGCAAGTGCTTTACCGATTAGGCCCAAGGGATTACTCAGATTTTCCTCTTCCCGATTGCTCTTTATACCCGCCGTAAACCAGCTTGAGGCTTTGATCGAGGTCAAATCGAAGATCAAGGCGACGATTGCGGAGCTTTACGATGCGGATACGGCAAAGTGGTTTATGGAAGCGCAGGGCAACCATCTTCTGGATGACAACCGCTTCGATGCAGGGGAGGGCTTTAACGTGCTGGTATTTGTGGATCCGGCCAAAACATTACGATCAAATTGACCGAGCTGAAACTGAGCACCAGCTGTCGCTCGACAGCTGAGATCATCATGGTGATCCACCCCAAAGAAACGGGAGGATGAGCAGCCAATCCAACGAGTTTTTCAACGAAATCGGTGCAAAGCTGGCTCCGCATCAATGGGGTGTAATGGGTTTGTTCTCAAAGCGAATTCTAAAGTTGCGACGTTGGAAATCCTCTCTGAAACAGACAAAAACCAGTTCAAGATCTTGTAGAGCGTCTTTCCGTCCCAGAAGGCTCAACGAAGCTACGATGACACCGTTATATCCGCGGGTGATCCGAAACGCTGCATTGCGCATCGCGATGGCGTCAGGATCACCACGATCCTCTCGACGGTCGTAGACAACCCAAAACCGGGCTGCTTTCCATGTCACTTCCAGCATTTCTCTGACGTTCGCCAGAAATTCTTCGCCGCTCATGGAGGGTCCCCACGACAGAGGCGTCTCGCCACCATCGTCGGCAACACTGAAATAGCCGTCGTATTCTCGGCCGGTGTTCAGCGCTTCCTCAATCTTTGCAAATGCCTTGTCTTCAGTGATCGTCGTTTTGAACAGGATTGTCATGGACTACGTTCCGAGCCTTTCCATCACAACATTCGTGCGGCTCGACCGCTGCGTCGTGTGGCATTGTTGTAATAGCTGGATGCCTGCTGAACAGAACGATGGCGTGATTGCTCCATCGCTTCGGGAAGCGGAATGCCCCGGTTCGCGGCTTCCGTCAGATATCCGGATCGCAGCCCGTGGGCCGAAAACTCCCTCGGTTCCAGGCCGGCCATAACCACACGCTGTTTCAGGATCGCGTTGATGGCGCCCGGTTCCAGCGCATGTTTGGACAGATTTCCCCAGCGATCGATCTTGCGGAAAATGCTTCCGCTATCGATGCGCGCGGCCGTCATCCATGCATTCAATGCATCGACGGGCCGCCCCGTTAGATAAACAACGTCCTCGTTTTCACTTCCGGATGTTTTTGTGCGGCCAAGGTGAATGGAAAGCGAGAGTAGGGGAGGGGCGTTGTCGACCGCAATTGGCACCTCGACAGTCAACTGCTCTTTGCGCAGCCTAGCAATTTCGCTGCGCCGACGACCACCGGAGGCAAACGCCACCATCAAAATTGCCCGGTCACGGACGTCGCGCAGGCTATCGGTGCTGCAGGTCGCGAGCAATTTCGCCAGCACGTCGCCGGTCACAGCCTTGGCGCTTTTGCGTTTTCGCGGACGCGGCGTGGCGCGGACAGCCAGTCGGATCGCTTGTTTAAGGGCAGGGGAGGAAAATACGCCTTGGTGGCCGCGCCATTTCGTCAGCGTCGACCACGAGGCAAGCCGCCTCCGGACCGTGTCGGGCGCGTGGGGACCGATGGATTTCAGAAACCCCTGGTCCCGCAGAAGACGATCGACATTTTGCGGCATGCCGTGATCACGATCGCTGATGCGCTTTTCGGGATCCCATAGATGATGGGCGACGAATTTGAGCAGGAGGGCTTCGGGTGCAGGCCAGGGGAGGGAGGCTCCGGTTGCCGCTAGCGACCAAGCCTGTAGATAGGCAAGGTCTGACGTCAGTGCCCGCAGCGTGTTGGCACCCATGCCCTCATTGACCAGATGGCGAAGCGTCTCGATATCTTGATCGGTCAAAAGCTCAGCCAGCTCGTCGCGACGTTCGAGCGGCAAGACCGCTGCAATCGTGTCGAGCTGCAAGACCCTGCGTTCGACGATGGTTTGGCTTTTATCTGTCATGTCATGGATGACGCTGGATGCAGTTTCAGGTCCGTCTGGCCAAAATCATGGCCCTTAAACAGAAGTGGCGCTTTGGAAACTGCAGCGACAGCGTAGGAAAAACAATCGCCCATGTTCAGGCTCGCCGGGTGACGCCCCTTGCCATATTTGTCCAAAGCCAACTCGGCCGCTCGATAATGCTCTCCATCGAAAGACATGGGCATAATGTTTGGCGCGGCCGAGAAGCGGGTGACGATGTCACCCGGATTGGAAAAGCCCTTTGCTGTCAAAACCGTTCTTGTTTCAAACAGCGTCGGCCATCCGATAACAATCTTTCCCTGCTGTAAGATCGACTTGAAAACATCCGCCTCCGGCTCCTCAAGGAGAATGGCAACAATAACCGACGTATCGAGTGCAATCATATCGGCAGGCCGTTTTCATCATAGAGGTCGTCATGAGCGGAGGTAGTGCCTGCTTGAACGTTGCGGCGGCCTTCGGCGGCGAGCTCCCAAACCGCTTCCAGTGGATGCTTTTTATCCTGCTGTCTCAATTCGATATCGTAGCGTTCCAGCGCCAGCTCTACCAAACGATTGATGGGCTGACCGGTGCGACGCGCGAGAGCATGGGCGAGGTCGCGGGCCTTGCCGCTACGAATGGACAGTTGGGGTTCAGACATGATGTTTCCTCGAAATTTATCGTTTAAACATAGTGCGGATGCGATAAGATGGCAAGAACTTCGATATAGATGGCTAATATCTGATAATTGGTACTTATCGATGGTTAGAAGCTCAACCCAAAACCATACAATGTGAAGAACCCTATTATCTTGATAGCATTCGTGTAAGAAATCATTTACCACGATTTCAATGGCTTATGATCTCGCGAAAATCAGCATGAGGACCTTGATGCGGCCGGCTTTCGACGCCGGTATTGCTCTCACGCGGTTGGACGAGCGCATTGCCCGCTCGCCGGTCGGTGCGGGCTGGATCGAACGCGCCCACTTCACCGATGCCTGCGCCTCGCTGTGGATCGACGGAGAACTTGTCCACCTCGAAGACCTCGTCCTCCACGACGCCACAAAGGATATTCGCACACCGACCCATGAGCTGACAATCGCCCGCGACGTCCTGCGCACTCGTCGGCGGATCGCCGGCCAATCTCCGGATTGGGCGTTCTCTACCGACGGCATCCGCTCGCTGCGGAAGACCTCGGAGATCTGGGCGGGCGGCGGCGACGAGGCTACGACGACCGGAGTTATTCGACCGGCGATCGCGATCGACGCGGAAGGGGAGGGGGATGACACCGACGACGCTCAAGATCTTCCCGGCGTCGACTATGCTGCTATCGATGCGCTGCTCGCGCGCTCTGACGCTGCGATCGAACGAGCCAAAAAGCCCGGCCGGGCTCCGGCCGATCCGCTGGTCTATGATCTCGATTGGGACGAGGATGCCCGGCTCGACGAATGGCGCGGCGTGTTGCGGCAAGCCGAAAACTTGCCGGCGGTGCTGCAGGCGATCGTCGCCCTCGATGCCTGGAACGAGCTTGCCGTCCTGCAGCACGCGCCCTGGCTTGGCCGGCTGTTTTCCGCCTCGATCCTGCGTCAGGCCGGCGTCACGTCAGGCGCCCATCTCGCCGCCATCAATCTCGGCCTGAAAACCATTCCCGTCGATCGGCGCCGTCATCGCGATCGGGAGACCCGGCTGCTCGCCATTGCCCACGGATTTTTAGCGGCCGCCGAGATCGGCATGAAAGAGCATGACCGGCTGGCGCTGGCGCGCTCGATGTTCGAGCGAAAAATGGAAGGAAGGCGGACGTCCTCGAAATTGCCGGAACTCGTTGAGCTGGTGATGGCGAAGCCGTTGGTGTCGGCCGGGATGGTAGCGAAGACGTTGGAGGTGACGCCGCAGGCGGCGCGGCGGATCGTTTTGGAGCTGGGCTTGAGGGAGATGACGGGCAGGGGGAGGTTTCGAGCGTGGGGTGTCACTTAAGGAACGTTCGGCTGGCGGCGACGGGCTCAGTTCACGTGGAAACTAGCCTCGATCCACCCGCCGCAACTTTTGGCGGCGAGCTTCGATCATTCATGATGCTGCCGGTGACACCGCCCGCGAACGTGTCTTTACCGGTCAGCCGTTCGGCCAATCCATGGGAACCAACGTCTCTTCATTCCACCAATCATGCCTCAGGTGCCGCATGAATTCTTTGTCGTCTTCGAACCTTGCATGGTCAGTGACGATGATCTGGAAACCGCCTTCCATTTCGGCCGCCACTTTGAATAGCCAATGGTAGATGCGCTTCACCTCTTGCCAGTCCTCTTTGTCCCGCGCACCCGCGACCGACGGGAAGTACACCTGTGATGGCTGATCAAGAACGATAAACGAGGGTACGGGTCGATTGTTGCCGCGGAACCACGCGTGGAGTGCCATATGGCCCAGCAGATGGTACCAGACCCAATTTCGGCCGCTTCCGAAGCGAGAGAACGGAACAGTCTCGTCGGGAAGTTGGCTGACCAGCCGCGGGCCTCGGATGTCGAAAGTTAGAAACCCGGCCGAATACTCCAGTTTTTGTTCACGAGCCCACTCGGTGAGCGTGTTGCCGATGGCGCCAAGGAACATGGTGGTCTTGGCACGTACATCTCCTAGGTTTGTTTCGTCTTCGAGTACCTCGATGTCGGATATTAGGGCATCACGGGCGCTCTCCTGCGCCGCGTTGCGGTCGGTGTCAGCCGTCACAGACCTGATCGAGCAAGGTGCTCCAGCTTTTGATGCAGCCGTGCCGATCCTCTCCCAGTTGCTGAAAGCCGAGATGGCCGAGCGCGAGGTCCGCTCCATCGCCTATCATATGAAGGCTGCACGCTTCCCTGCCTACAAGGACATCTCTGGATACGACTTTGCCGCCAGCGAGATCAACGAAGCGACGGTGCGCCAGTTGCACAGATGCGAGTTCATTGACGGAGCGCAGAATATCGTGCTCGTCGGCGGACCGGGCACAGGCAAAACCCACGTGGCGACGGCCCTTGGAATCCAGGCTATCGAACATCACCGTCGAAAGGTCCGCTTCTTCTCAACCATCGAATTGGTCAACGCACTTGAGCAGGAGAAGGCCAAAGGCAAGGCAGGCCAGATCGCTGAGACCTTGGTCCGCCTTGATCTGCTGATCCTTGATGAGCTCGGATACCTTCCATTCAGCGCTTCAGGCGGAGCGCTGCTCTTCCACCTGTTGAGCAAGCTCTATGAGCGGACCAGCGTGGTGATAACCACCAACCTCAGCTTTAGCGAATGGGCAACCGTCTTCGGCGACGCCAAGATGACGACGGCATTGCTCGATCGTTTGACCCATCGCTGCCATATCCTGGAAACAGGTAATGACAGCTTCCGCTTCAGGGCCAGTTCGGCAGCCGCAGCAAACAAGAGAGGAGAAAAAGCCAATCCCTTGACCAAAACCCAATCATAAAACCATAGTCAGAGGTGGCTCACTTCTCGGTGGAAAAACCGGCTCAGTTCCACATGGAAACCAACAGTCTGACATTAGAAGGCAACCTGCGCCCCTAGACGATAAGTTTTCGCTTCCCTCATGATCGTCCTATGGATTCACGGCTGGAGAGTTTTTTCCAGCCGTTCCCATCAAAGCACCGTAGCTGTCTGGCCTCAATCCCTGCCGATATGAACCCCCGTAACGTAGCTTGTTTGCTCCGATGCTAGGAATACGGTCATCTAGGCAACTTCTTCCCGAGTCGCCATTGGCCCACCGGGATCCGACCTATTGCTGTATCCCGCGCCGCTGCTTCGGTAATGTTTTTTCGCTTCGCATCCGCCTTGAGACCCAAGGCTTCCCAACGCTTGGGGAACTACATCTTGGCTGACTGCGAAAGTAAATTGACCGAATTGCGCAATGACGCCAAGTCTGGATCCAGATAAAATGAAGTGTCAACTCAACATATGTCGTCGTTAGCTGTCGACCTTGTGATAGCTGCACAAATCATTGGTTACCCTAATCATCATTAAAGCAATTAATTGCCTTCCCCCGAGCGAGTCTCGCAACGATGCCGCGGAGGCTGACGATTTGGTGGCTTTAAGACGGCGGTAGCGCCTTTTTCTTGGCGAAACCATGCGGAAGGGCTGCTCTATGAGTTTTGGGCTCACCACCATTTGGGGAACGGTCTCGGGCATTCAAGCGGAATATCTACGATGCCTCACGGCAAGTCAGTTCTTACAACGTCCATGGAGAATGTCATGAATATCGATGCTTCCAAGTTTCCCTATGTCTGGGTGGACTTCTTTCACAATCACGAAGAGGCGGAGCATGACCACACGGAGGATTTCGAAAAACTTGCAGCGCTTCTTCTACGGAGGGAAGAGTTTGTCTTTCTAAGCCAAACACTTGAACAAGCTGAGCACGAGCATACGCAGGAGGAAAAAAAGCAAACCTCTCTTTGGATGAAAAAGCACAAGCAGGAGCTTCGAACGTATGTCAAGGGCATGGTCCACATCGAGCCCGGAGCTGCAAAACGGCTGGCGATGAAGGCTTTTGCCGTTACATTTGCAAAATTCTGGGGCTATCCGTTGCTTGTTGCGGGCTCCAAAGAGGAGGCCTTGGGTTTTGCCGAGCGTCTCTTGTCAGATGCGCCTGATAAGTAGCTGTCTGCAACACTTTCGATCCGACCGGGCTTGGAGGCGCACTCGATGGCAAGCGAATCTGGCCGGGTTGCGATATACTTTGTCCATATGCCGATATGCGCAAGACAGGTAAACGTGACATATCGGGTCATGTTATTTTCGAGCCGGATGATGGACGCTATCTAGCTACCGCTTTCGCCTGATGCTCTGGGACCAATCATGTTAAGAATTACACCTTACTTCGCTGCGACGTTCACGTTGTTTTCCTTTTTCGCGCCGTCAGGTATCGCTCATGCCAATGATGTTACAGTTCAACATGCGATGGGTGAAACGCAGATCAAGAAATATCCGGAAATCGTTGCAACGTTAGATATTTCGGCGCTCGACACCCTGTATGCGATCGGCATTGACGTGCAAGGCGTGCCAAATCGAATTTACGCGCCGTATCTGCATAAATTCGATGGTCAAGAATATAGGAAGGTCGGCTCTGTCTTTGAGCCGGACTACGAGGTCCTCGATGCGATGGCCCCCGATCTGATAATTGTTGGTGGTCGCTCAAGCCCTAAATACAAGGAGGTCTCCAGGATCGCCCCGACGATCGACCTTACTCCTGATCTGAAGGATCGGCTCGGAAGCACAATCAAATATGCGGAGGAGCTAGGAGAGATATTTGGCAAGCAGACAGAAGTTTCCGAACGGGTGACCAAACTACGGCAGTCGATCGAGGTGGTTAGAGAGAAGGCGCACGCCACTGGAAACGGCCTTTTGATCATGACCACAGGTGGCAAGATGTCGGCTATGGGGCCGGGGACGTGGTTTGGCATGATCTATGATACGTTTGGCATAACGCCAGCTGTTAAAAACTTCGACACCAGCTTTCACGGGCAGATTGTCTCACCTGAGTTCGTGCTTGAAACCGATCCTGATTGGCTTTTTGTCATTGATCGCGACGCCGCGATCGGAGAAGTCGGCGCTTCAGCAAAACAGATTGTCGACAATGAACTGATCAGACAAACGAAAGCCTGGAAGATGGGGCACGTCGTCTATCTCGATCCCGTCCATTGGTACGTTGTCAGCGATGGTTTGATCGCGATGCAGGCGATGGCCGACGAGCTTTCCAAAGCTCTGTCCAGCCCGCAGTGAAAAGCAGGTTTCGCTGGTGGCATCGCAGTGAAGTATTTCGTTATCGGCATATGTGGTCTCGCCGCACTGGTGCTCGCAAGCCTCCTGGTTGGCGCAGTGGCTTTATCGCCCTATGATCTGTTTTTTGGGCAGGGCGAAAAGGCGAGATTAATCCTCCTTTCGAGCCGTCTTCCGCGCACGATCGCTCTTGTCCTGGCGGGCGCTTCTATGGCGATCGCAGGTTCTATCATGCAAATGCTATCGCGGAATCGATTCGTGGAACCGGGCACATCCGGGACGATAGAATCGGCAATATTTGGTCTTCTCCTTGTGACGCTGATTGCACCCGGCCTATCTGTTCTCTTCAAAATGCTCGTGTCGGTCGCAGCCGCATTGCTTGGCACTGCTGTGTTTCTCGCTGTGCTCGAACGCACGCCTTTGCGGTCACCTCTCTTGGTTCCCTTGGTCGGCTTGATGCTTGGCGGTGTGATCAACGCAGCCGCCACGTTCATTGCTTACCGCTTCGATGTTCTTCAATCACTCGTCGGATGGTCGACGGGGGATTTTTCAATGGTGCTTCGTGGCCGATATGAGCTGCTATGGATTTCATTTATTGCGGCTGTTGCTGCCTATGCGATTGCGGATCGTTTCACCCTTGCCGGGCTTGGCCAGGACATATCGGCTAACCTCGGCATGAACTTTCGAAGAACATTGTTCGTTGGGCTTGGAGTTGTCGCCCTTGTGACGGCATCCGTTGTTGCGACGGTTGGCGCGGTTCCCTTTGTGGGACTGGTGGTACCGAACGTCGTGAGCATGATTATTGGCGACAATGTCAGGAGAGCGGTCCCGTGGACGGCATTACTGGGCGCTGCATTCGTGCTCGGCTGCGACATCGTGGGGCGGACGATTATAAGGCCGTACGAGATACCCTTGGGATCAATCGTCGGTGTGATCGGCAGCGCAATCTTCTTGCTCCTCCTCAAGCGTGCGGCATCACGATATGGCTGAACCGATCAACGGACGCAGCCCGGCGGTGGTGCTTATCTTGCTTGCCGCTCTCTCCATTATAGCAGCTATTGCCTTTCTCACTGTCAATCTTGGGCAGAACTGGTCCTATGCTCTTGGTCTTAGAACACAGAAGCTCGCAGGCCTGGTGCTGGTTGCCTATGCTGTGGCCACGTCAACGGTGCTGTTCCAAACGATAACCGAAAATCGAATTCTCACACCCTCAATCTTGGGATTCGACGCATTCTATATCCTCATACAAACGGTCATGGCTTATGGATTCGGGCACTTGTCGGTAAGCAACACAAACCTACAGATCGTCTTTCTTCTACAGACCGGGGTGATGGTCGGCGCATCGGTACTGATCTATCGATGGATGTTGAGCGGAAAAAAAAGAGATCTACAGTTCGTTGCGCTGGCAGGTCTGATGTTTGGAATCCTCCTGCGCAGCGTTTCCAGTTTCCTTCAGCGTGTGATTGATCCTGGTGAGTTCGCCGTGCTGCAGGATCGTCTGTTTGCGAGCTTTAATCTTATTCATGCTGATCTATTAGGAATTTCGGCGATTTTAATCGGTGGCGCGTCGGTGATCGGTTGGCGGATGCGAAGCGATCTCGACGTTCTCGCCCTTGGCCGAGACACTGCAATCAGTCTCGGGCTGGATTATTCTCGAGCCATAAGAGTGGCGCTTTTTCTCGTCTCGGTACTGGTGTCGGTGTCGACCGCACTGGTTGGGCCGGTCACGTTTTTCGGCTTGCTTGTCGCACATCTGGCCTATCGGATCGTCGGTACCCACCGACATGCGGTCATTTTACCGGCAGCGGTATGTATCGCTTCGACGGCGCTTATAGCGGGTCAGTTCATACTTGAACGCCTGTTTGCTTTCACAACAAGCCTGAGCATCGTCATTGAATTTTTCGGGGGCATTGTTTTTCTGTTCCTCATTACCCGGAGAGCAACTTGATCGAAACACGGGGCCTGACAAAGCGCTACGGCGAGACCGTGGTTGTCGATAACGTGTCCGTCAGGATTCCGCGTGGCGGAGTGACGTCGATTATCGGTCCCAACGGTGCGGGAAAATCAACGCTCCTGTCCCTCATCAGTCGACTCATACCTCCAACGAGTGGTACCGTAACGATAGATGGAACGAGCATAGCATCTATACCGTCCCGGCATCTCGCGACGCTTCTCTCTATTCTCAGGCAGGACAATCATTTTTCCGTGCGCCTGACCGTTTCGGATTTGGTGGCTTTTGGACGCTATCCATATTCGCGGGGCCGGCTGACGCCAGAAGATCGCCAACATGTTGACAACGCATTGAATTACCTCGGCATGACTGGCCTCAAAGAGCGATTCGTCGACGAGCTGTCAGGCGGTCAAAGGCAACGCGTTTTTCTCGCCATGGTGCTTTGCCAGGATACCGATTATCTGTTGCTCGATGAGCCATTGAACAGTCTGGATATCAAGCATGCTGCAATTACCATGCACCTGTTGAGGCGTGCCGCTGACGAACTCAACAAGACAATTATCACAGTGCTGCACGACATTAATTTTGCAGCGGCTCATTCTGATCGGGTTATCGGAATGAAGGATGGGCGCATCTTCTGCGATGGGGGGCCGGATCAGGTGTTCACTCCTGACAATCTGTCGAAGCTCTTTGAAATTGAAATGAGTGTTCAGGTACAGGACAAGCAGACGATCGTTAACTACTTCACAGCCGTGCCGCTGCGGACCACGGAGAGAAGTCGATGAGATTCGTGTCTCGATCTCAAGCCGAGCGTTCTTCAGCCAGACTGTAGGTTTGCTCCATCAGGTAACGGGCTGGCGGCTTGCCCAAAGTCTTTCGAAACATTGTCACGAAACTGCTCGCGCTCTCATATCCCAGATCTATTGCAACATTTTGAACGGTTTCACCGTCACCAAGTCGTTGAAGGGCGAGGACGACATGCATTTGACGTCGCCAGCGGCCAAAGCTCATCCCAGTTTCGCCGAGAAGAGACCGGCTCAAGGTGCGTTCGCTCAATCCTATTCTGCCTGCCCATTGGGCTAATATCGCCTTGTCACTGGGATGTTTAAGGAGCAGGTCTGCAAGCTGTCGAAGGGGAATTGACTTTGGCATAGGAAACGAAAGCTTCACGTCTTTTGCCGCCTCAAGTTCATCTAACAGGACTGCCATGATCCGAAAATCCGCGTCGAAGAATGGCGCGTCGACAGGCGATTGCGCGCACCGGAGAACCAATTCCCGAAAGAGGGGCGAAACGGAAAGTGTTGCGCATGACTTTGGCTGCATGGTGATCAATTCGGGTTCGATGAAGACAGAGTAACATTCTATATTACCCGACATGCGCCCTGAATGCGCTTTCCCTGCGGGCAGCCATAGCGCACAGTGGGGAGGGACGATCCAAACGCCATCATCGGCTTCGCACGTCATCATTCCTCTGAGGTTCAGTAAAAGCGATGACTTTCTGTGCGCGTGCTGACCTTTTTCCCAGTGGGCAATGGCCCTCTTCGCACCCACGACGATGAGAGGTTTTTCTACCATATCAGGATCAAATTCTGTCTCGAATTCTTCCAATATAGGCATAGAAAAAAACTCCCAATCATTTGCAGTCGGTATTGGCGCAGACGCACAATCTATCTAACGCTGCTGATCGTGGCCAATCAGAAAGACTTTGAAACCCCGACCCCTAGAACGCGGCCCTGGCTGACGGAAACAAGTTGGCTTCCGAAGGCCCCCGCAGCACCGAACGTTTCATAACGTTCGTCAAACAGGTTGCGTCCGAAACCGTAAAGTTCAAAATCTCCGCCATCGTTTTTCCAGCCAATTCGAGCATTGACGATGTGATATGCGTCAAGGTCGAATGTGGACTGCACATCAGCGGGGCGAGAGCTTCTGTACTGATAATCGATGGCCGCATTGAAGGAGCCTGGCAAGCCCACCATCTCAGCATCCGTTTCGTAAGCCAAGCCCGCCGAGATACTCCATTCCGGAATATTGGGAACCCGGTTTCCTTCAAAAAGCGAACTTGCTCCGTCAGATCCAAGCCGAGTATGTGTATATCCCAAGCCCGCGTTAAAGCTCAATTCGTCTGTAATTGCAGCGCGCGCCTGCAATTCGAACCCCGACGTCTCATAACTCTGGAACGTCGTGGCGAAGCCTCCAATACCGGGGTCAAAATAGCTCAGGACGCCGTTCTTCACATCGTTATAAAAGACACTCCCGTCCAATTCGAGACGGTCATCAAACATTGCAACCTTGGTGCCAAGTTCATACGTCCAGTTTTCGGCCGCCGGGTAGGCGTCGGCGACAATACCGTTGTTCGGATACGAAAACAGCGGGTAGATTCTCGTTCCATGTCCGCGCGCTATGGAGACGTAGGTCTGTGCGGTTTCGCTCCATTTGTAAGCGAGGGCGGTGCGTCCCGTGAGATAGGTTCCATCAGCATCGCTGTCACCCGTGAGGCTGGGAACCCCAAGATCATTGGTCTTTTTTACTTTGATGTCATCACGGCTCAGACGTCCACCAAATGACACTTCCCATTTCTCGCCAAGCGGAACGGAGGCGTCACCGAACAGGCCAAGATTCAATGCACGAAGATTGGTATTCATGGTGACGAGACCGGAATATGGGAAGGGTGCGCATTGAGGAGCCGCGCAACTGTGGTCGAGATCTGAGTAATTGAGGCTCGCTCCCACGACCCACCTGATATCGTCGCCTTCAAGGGAGTTCAGTCGGATCTCCTGACTGAAGGCTTTTTCCTCATCAACACCGAGCCATACATTGCTCCCCACCAACGGGAAAAACGATGGAATGAGGATATCGTTTGCTTCAGTCCGGGCCTTTATCTTGTTATTCTGGAAGCCCGTAACGGACGTGAGGGAGAAATTCTCGAACTCGTGCTTGATATTCACTCCGGCATCGGCATGTGTCGTAACATAGTCAGGTTCTGTCACGACACCGCTGATCGGGAACCCCGGCGCTCCACGCAAGAGAGAAAATGGGGCGTTTGAATCGTCACGAAGATAATTACCTGTCAGCGTGATCGTCGTGTCCTCTAGGCCATTGAATTGCAGGCCTCCACGGAAGGCACCTATTTTGCGTGCGCCGAGATCGTCGGTGAACAGGCTGTCGATATCCCCGTCATAGTGATTGAAACGAATTGCCATTCTCCCGTTCAGAGCGTCTGGAATCAGCACGCCGCCGAGTGTGGCTTCGCCCATGGCATAGCCATGTTCGCCATATTCCGTCGTAATTTTCGCCTCATGTTCTCCATCCGGCTGTTTGGTGGTCACATTGATTGCGCCGCCAAGTGCGTTCGTGCCCCAAAGCGTCCCCTGCGGTCCGCGAAGAACTTCCACATGATCGATGTCGAAGAGCATATTCTGAGAGCTCATCATACTCTGGGGTATGCCATCGACCGTGAAGCCAATCGTGCCATCGGAAAAATTGTTCGGTATGCCCAGGGAGCTGATGCCGCGGATTGCAAAGAACTGTCGTCCTACGGTTGAGTTCTGCCATACGACGTTTGGAGACGTTGCTGCTATTGCTCCACTTGAATCAAGTGCGTTACTCTCAATGGCTTGTGGCCGAACGACCGTTATGCTCTGAGGGACGTCAATTAACTGCTCTTTTGTTTTCCGTCCCGTTACGACTATCGGCTCAAGGACAGTTGCTTCCTGTTTGGTCGCTTCCTGGGCATTTGCAGGAGCGGTTGACGTGGCTACAATCGCGAGCATCGATACGCGAGCAAGGCATTTCACCCTATGATAATTTTGGATTTTGTTGTGCCTACATATTTTAATTTTGAGATTGCTGCCCATGCTCTATCGCCCCAATTAACTTGACTATTTAAGTCTTCTAATCGGCTTCGTGATCATGAGCATATCGACATAATGACAAAGTATGTTTCATTCCAGCCAAAATGTTTGGTGACCAGCCATTGTGGCATTTGGACCACTGCGAGGCAGGCTCTCCACGCGTGCTGCAATCTCATTTAGATCTGGTTGCTGGTTTTTACGGAAATGATTTTAGTCGCGGATGTCTTGCTGTATAGGTGCAAGCGCGAGGTTCATCGTCGAGGGATCGGCTCTTATCGCTTGATCCTCGCTTAAGATGTAGAGAACGTGCTCATCATCTTTATGCTTGGCCAAATCCGCTCAGGCCGATCAAAGCGCCGACTGCAAGCACGACCAGAGGGTGGACGCGCGTCTTCACCAACACGGTTGCGCAGCCCGTGACGATAATGGCAAGAACCCAGTTGAGAGCAGATGCTGCGGTTATAACCGCTGCGCTGGCGGCGACCAGTCCTGCGGTCATCGGAACGAGACCATTTTGAACGATTCGCCGCCATGGTCTGCCCTTGAATCGGTTCCAGAGATGGAAAGCGACGCCTGTGACGATCGATGACGGACCGAACTTCGCAACGGACGTGACAAGCACCCCTGCCCAGCCGGCGACATGCCAGCCGACGAGCGGGACCACCATCAGGTTGGGGCCAGGTGCCGCTTGGGCCAAGGCGAACAGCGCTCCGAATTGCTGGGCAGTCATCCAGTGACGCACATCGACGACTTGGCGATGCATCTCCGGCAGGATGGAATTCCCACCACCGAACGCCAGCAGCGAAAGCTGGGTGAAGATGATGGCGAGGGTTATCAGGGTGCTCATCATGCCTCCAGCCTCCACGTTGCCAGGATACTGATAGGGGAGAGCACCAGCATCGTGGGCAATAGAGGCAGGTTAAAAAAAGCGATGGCGAGAAAGCATACGGCGGCGATGGCAATGGCAACCGGACGTCTACGCAACGGTAGGACGATCTTGATGGCCATGGACACCAAAAGACCTGCGGCAGCCGCAGCAAGTCCTGCAAATGCGTGTTGGACGTGGACGTTGTCGTGGAACTGGTCGTAGACGACCCCGAGACAGATGACGATGGCGGTGGGGGCGGCGATCAAACCGAGAATGGCCGCCAAGGCACCTGCAACGCCCCGAAACTTCAGACCCACCGCGACCGACAGGTTGATGATGTTTCCGCCTGGAAGGAACTGGCAGAGACCGAGCAGTTCCGTGAACTCTTCCGCACTCAGCCATTGCCGGGTCTCGACCAGCATGCGGTGGGCAAGCGGCAGGACGCCCCCAAACCCCGTCAGGCCGAGCATGAAAAAGCCCGCGAAAAGCGACTGGATGTCCGGAACGGCAAGTTCCTTGTTGGATGGTTGACTATGGCTATCCATGAGTTGGACCTGTCGATTTGGTTTAGGATGGTGCCTTTTTTACGCTTCACGGCAGCGCTTGTCCAATATATGGATCAAGGTAAATGCATATGCAGGAGGTATGTCGTGATAGAGCTTCGCCATCTTCGATACGCCGTAGCGGTTGCTGACGAGGGGCATATCACGCGCGCAGCGCAGCGGCTTGGTATCCAACAGCCCCCACTCAGCCAGCAGATACGAAGCCTGGAGGCCATGGTCGGTGCGACATTGTTTAGGCGGATGCCTCGCGGCGTCGAGGTCACGGAGGCTGGCAAGACATTCGTGGAGAAGGCCAGGGCAATTCTTCAGGATGTCGAGCTTGCGGTGAAAGCGACCCGAAACAATGCGCGTGGCGACGAGGGGGGCCTGGTGGTCGGGTTCACCAGTTCGGCGGCCTTCCATCCTATGGTAACATCGGCGGTTCGAACGTTCAGCGAAAACTGGCCTGGGGTGTCGCTGAAGCTCGAAGAATCGAGCACGCAAGATCTGATCGACGCCATTCGAGCCAAGCATCTCGACGTCGCCTTCATCAGGTCGCCCGTGGAAGATTCATCTGGGCTGACCATATCTCACATCCTTGACGAAGAGATGCTCGTGGCGCTTCCGGATAGCCACCCACTTGCGTCGACAGACGTCGAGCGCGATCCTATCCACCTGTCCGAACTGGCGGGCGAAGACTTCATTCTTTATCGACGTCCGTCTGGTCCGGGCCTCTACGATAGCGTCATTGCCGCATGCTTGAGCGCAGGATTTAGTCCGCGGGTCAAGCATGAAGCGCCACGGCTGCTGTCAACGCTGAGCCTTGTGGCAGCCGGTCTCGGAATTTCCTTGGTCCCCCGTTCCATGGCTCGCTTGGAGACACACGGTATAGCATATCTCCAGATCGCGCGGGATACCCAACTCGTCGCGCCACTGAACCTCGCGACACGAAGCGCCGAAGTCAGCGGCGCTTTGAGGCGATTTGTGGAGATGGTTATTCAAAGGCATGACAGGTGATCGTCCGGCGTGGTGCAGACAGCATCGCCAGATATAGCGGGAGCACCTATAATTTGGCTCTTTGACCGCAAGCTCATCAGTTCTACAAAATAAGGTGTCGGCATTCCTCATCCATTCAATGCGTGGCACTGACGACCTTCCATTTCACGCATGAGCTTGGGTTTCACATAATTATAGAAGCAATATTAGTGATGTCATCTCCATAGCCAGCTCACTGTTTTTCACTGCGACAGGCGTCCATGAGCAATGAAGCGAAAACTCGCACAATCGGTGGCGCATTTTGTTCGTCAGCATAGACGAGCATTAACCTGACCTGATGCTTTATCCCGGTTGCCAGTTCCAGCGGTACCAGACGCCCCGCTTTCACATCGTCTTCGATCAAATGTATAGGCAGTCGCCCAAAACACAGCCCATGACGAACCGCTGCCAATGCGGCATCGAATGTGTTGACACGCCATTTGGGCTCTCTCGCGGCGGTTGGTCGGTCCTGTCCCTCTAAGTGACCGACGACTTGTAGTCTGGGATAGAGGGATAGGGCATCTCGTGCCAATGGTGCATTCAGTTCCAGAATCGGATGGCCTGGGCATGCCACCATCAAGGTGGTGATCACCGTCAAAGGATGGGCGAAATCGGTGACCGCGTTGGAAATCCTTATGGCGAGATCATAGTTTTCTGGCTCGATCGGCTCTGCACCTCTGACCAATTCGTAGTGGATGACCTCCACCTGCGGATAGGTTTTCTTGATTGTTTCAAATGCATCAATCAGCATCGACCTTGGGAATACGGGATCCACCAGCAGTCGCAATCTCACATGCCCGACCGCATCATTTGCTTTTCCACGTAGCTCAAGTCGCTCCAGGGCTGAGATCAGCGGAACGGCTTCGGCGAGAAGCGTGCGACCGATTTCCGTCAGATGCGCTTTTCGTCCTGTGACTGCCACGAGTTGTACGCCCAGCCGGTCCTGCAGTCTTGAAACGGCATAGCTGACCGAGGACTGGCTTCGGTTGAGTTTTGATGCGGCTTTGGCAAAACTTCCCGCGTCGATCACCGTGCGCAACACGGCCCATTGTTCGAGAGTGGTTTGGGGAATGGCTGACATATCGGATTATTCGATCAACTTTTCCTAAAAATCAAGTTTTTATCGATTGATCGCGTGCGTTAGAGGAAAGGGAGGAGGGGTTTGGGAGTGCTCAATCACCGCCATTATTTAGGGAGAGATCGAATGAAAAAACTGTCCATCTATTTGCTCGCCACATCTGCAGCCTTCAGCGCGGCGTGGACCACAGCAGACGCGCAATCGGCCCGCACGCGCACCGACCCTAAAAGTTTTGTTGTCCGCGACCTAACCAAGGAATTGCGCAACAAGATGACCGGGAACTACACATTGGCACTTGCCGGTGACGTGCTGATGCAGGAACCGATGGGCAAGCGTATGAGCCCGGAACTGAAATCGGTTCTGCGCAATGCAGACACAACGATCGGGAACGCGGAGGTTTTCATCGTTGACCGACGTTTCTGGGCTGGCCCCAATGGCTATGGCAACAATTGGGCGCCGAAGGAATTGGCAGCTGACTGGGCCGATCTCGGCTTTGACCTGATGGGCGCTGGCGAGGCGGCAGGCGGCGAGGCAGGAATGATCTCGACGCTCAAAATCATGGACGAGGCTGGCATCAAGGTTGGCGGATATGGTCCAAACCTCACCGTGGCGCGCCAGCCGGTGTTCCAGGAGCTGGAGCAGGGCCGTGTGGCCATGGTTTACGCGCTTCCCGTTGGACCCGTTGCATCGCCTTCGGAGACGGCGCGCGACAAGAAGGGCAACGAGGGTGCGGAGCAATGGGGCCTGAATACGCTGAAGTTGACCCAGAGTATGACGGTGACAGCGGAGCAGCTCTCACAGCTGAAATCGATCCGCGATTCTGTCGTCGCCCGCCGCACCGAACCGGACGTGGCACGACCGATCGACATGCCGAGGGACAAGCCGGACTCGATTGAACTTCAGGG
>NZ_JBETMF010000014.1:0-154639 GCF_040427045.1 Agrobacterium vacciniicorymbosi | reverse complement strand
CGGGCGCAGGCCAGCATCGCATAGGTGGCCTCGGGGATCATCGGCATGTAGATCGTCACCCGGTCGCCCTTCTTGACCCCGTGCTTCTTCATCACATTGGCCAGACGACACACTGCATCGTAAAGCTGGTTATAGGTGATCTTCTTGTCGATATAGGGATTGTCGCCTTCCCAGATGATCGCGGTGCGTTCGCCATGGGTCTTCAGGTGACGATCGATGCAATTGTACGAGACGTTGGTCAGGCCGTCCTCGAACCACTTGATCGGCACCTTGCCCTTGAACGAGGTGTTCTTGACCTTGGTATAGGGCTTGAACCAGTCTATCCGCTTGCCATGCTTGCCCCAGAACTTGTCGGGATCCTCGACACTCTGCTCGTACCATTTCAGGTATTTGTCGTTGTCGATAAGGGTGTTCTTTTTTGCAGACTTCAGAGCCGGATAGATTTTGGCAGACATGAATTCCTCCTCGAGAACGCATCGCGTCTTTTGCAATTACCGGAGACTCCTTTTCTCCAGTCATGTGCCAGATTCATAGCAGTTCAGTGACCTCAGGCAATTAGACAAAGGTCATTTGTTGCGCAAAGAATTGCAATTCTGATGCAATGGAGCTATAGACCGCTCATATCCCGGAAATCAGTGGTTAACATCCACGGCCCGCGCCCCCGGAGCGGACGGACAGAAGGACTGTATCTATGGCTCAAACACTGCTCATGCCGAAAGCGACGGCCGTCTGGCTGGTGGACAACACCGCGCTGTCGTTCGATCAGATCGCCACGTTCTGCAAGCTGCATCCGCTTGAAGTTAAGGCTATTGCCGACGGCGAAGCTGCACAGGGCATCAAGGGTCTCGACCCTATTTCCACCGGACAGCTTTCCCGCGATGAAATCGCGCGTGCCGAAGCCAATCCCAATCACAAGATCAAGCTTTCCGAGCCAAAGGTTCGCGTGCCTGAATCCAAGCGCCGTGGTCCGCGTTATACGCCGGTTTCCAAGCGTCAGGATCGCCCGAACGCCATTTTGTGGCTGGTGCGCAACCATGCCGAACTGAAGGACGCGCAAATCTCGCGCCTCGTCGGCACGACCAAGTCCACCATCGAGCAGATCAGGGACCGTACCCACTGGAACTCGGCCAATCTGACACCGATGGACCCGGTCACACTTGGTCTTTGCAGCCAGATCGATCTCGACCTTGAAGTCGAGCGCGCATCCCGTGGCCGTCCGCTTCCAACCCAGGAAGAACTGGACGCGACGCTGCAGCCGGCAGCAGCGACCGAAAGCCTCGGTTACAATTACGAGCGTGAAGAAGAAAAAGAAATCGACGCCAACGCCGTTTTCGCCAAGCTCAGCTCGCTCAAGTCTACCCGCAAGGATGACGACGAAGACGACAATTATTGATTTCGATATTATCGATCAGCACAAAAAAAGCCCCGGCATCGACCGGGGCTTTTTCTTACCTATGGTTTTCTCGAAGGCTTCGAGGATCAAGCCGACTTGGCGGGCATGGACAGAACAGGTGCGCCGGTTTTTTCGTCATCGTTCAGCAGGCCACTGGCCCGCAGCAGGGACGAGAAGCGACCGCCGCGCATGCTTAGCTCATCGAAGGTACCCTTCTCGATAATGCGGCCATTATCCATGAACAGAACCAGATCGGCATCGCGGACGGTGGACAGGCGGTGGGCGATGATGAAGGTCGTTCTGTTCTTGCGCAGGGCATCGACAGCATCTTTCACCCGGGCTTCGGTTTCCACGTCGAGCGCGCTGGTTGCTTCGTCCAGAACGAGGATCGGCGCATTCTTCAACACGGCGCGGGCGATGGCGATGCGCTGACGCTCGCCGCCGGACAGACGGTTGCCGCGTTCGCCCACCTGCGTCATGTAGCCGGTGTTTCTGCTGTCGATGAAGTCAGTCGCAGCAGCTGCAGCAGCGGCCTGAGCGATTTCGTCATCGGTTGCACTATCACGACCCAAGCGGATGTTGTCGCGAATGGAGCGGTTGAGAAGACCGGCATCCTGGAAGACGGTGGCAATGGAGTGACGCAGGGATTGACGCGTCACGTTGGAAATATCAGTTCCATCCACCAGAATCTGGCCGCCATTGGGATCGTAAACCCGCTGGAGCAGATTAATGAGTGTGGTCTTGCCCGCACCTGTCGGTCCAACGATGGCGATAGTCTCGCCGGCATTGGCGGTGAAGGACACGTCATGCACGCCCTGCTTGGTGTTGGCAAAGCCAAAGTTGACGTTGCGGAATTCCACCTTGCCGGTGACGTTGCCGAGTTCGATAGCGCCTGTCGGCTCTTCACGGTCCTGCACGGAATCTTCCAGCTTGAAGAAGTCCACGAGCTTGGCGCGCGCCTCGAAAATCTGGGTTGCGAAAGCGCGGACCTGGTCCAGACGCCCGATCAGCAGGTTGGCAAAGCCGATGAAGGCAATGATGTCACCAACACGCAACTCGCCGTTCTTTACCAAGATGGCACCGACGATGAGGATGATCATCATCGAAACCGAAGAGGCGGTCCGGTTTAGTGCACTTGCAAAGGCCCACCAGTCCAGAACCGGATACTGTGCGCTGAGAAGTCGCTCCGTAAAGGACTTCAGAGCTTTGGTTTCCGCTTCGATGCGGTTGTAGCTATGCAATACCGAAACGTTGCTGATCGAATCGCTGACGTGGGCAAAGACCGTGTGGTAATGCTCTTCAACAGATGCCTGACCTTCCTTGGTCCGCTCCATCACCCACTTGCCGATGAACCAGTAGACGACGCCCAGCGCCATCAAGACAAGGCTGAGGCGCAGGTCCATGGAAATGGCTGTCGGGATGAGAAGTATCAGCGCAACGAATGTCGCAAGATGGGTGCGCATGAATTCCAGCCACAGGCCGAACAGCGTTTCACTGGCGCGCAAAAGCGTATGCAGCGCGTTGGACGTGCCACGCTGATGGTGCCATGAGAGCGGCATGGAGATGATCCGGCCGAAGGCTTCCGTCAGCAGGGACGCGCGGCGTCCATGTGCCAACCGGTCCGCCTCACGCGCGACTGCGACATAGGCGACCGTGTTGAACAGGGCAAACGCTCCCCAGAGGATGAGGATGTTGACCGGGATAGAGCCGGATGACAGTCCGTCGATGATGCGTCCGAACAGCACCGGCTCAGCAATGGTGATCGCTGCAAGAATAATGTTTGCGACAACGACGATGGTGACACGCCACTTGTTGTTGGCGAGGTAGCGCAGGGCGCGCGTATAAACCTGAAACAGTGTCAATTCCGAAATCCTGTCTTCATGTCCGTCGGTCAGCGCTCGTTTCGAGCGTGATATGACTGCATCCGCTTCACAAGCGACGCAGATTGAGCAAGTCGTTGTTTTATCGCTTTTTCCACATGAATGCGCGCTTAACGAAGCGGGATTCGAGCGGATGTGATGCAAAAAAACTTGATGTCGCGATTGTGAGCCCGCAACGGCGCGGCAATATAAGATTTCGCGGTATGGTTTTAATCTTTGATTACCTTATAAGGTAGAACCTGAATGGGCGAGTGATCCGGGCAGCATGGGGTCAGGGCAGAGATCTCATTTGATACAAACATCGACGCTATTTCATTTCTTCCAGGGTATTCGCTTCAATGCACAATGTTTTTCAGTTTTTGACTCAGTGCGACGAGGCAAAAACCGAGGACCGGTTTCTCTCAGCCTTTCATGATTTGATCAGCCTTCTCGGCTTTAATTTCTACCGGGTGGTGCGGCGGGACGCGGAGGATTTGACCTTTACCGGCAAAGTTCTGGCGGAGCATCTGCCCGCAGGCTGGACAGAGGCCTACCACGCCAAGAAATACGGCAATATCGACCCGGTCAAGCGCACGCTCGGCCTGTTGCACCGGCCATTCCGCTGCCGAGATGTGGTAGGGCTTCTGCCGCAGGCGACGCAGCGCAAGCGTGCGGCCAAGCTGTTTCAGGATGCGGCCCGGTTCGGTCTGCGCGAAGGTTATGCCTTTCCCGTCCATGGTCGCAGCGGATTGCTCGGCGGCGTTTTCATTCTCGGCGATGGCCGTCTGTTTTCCGGGCCGGAACTGTCGATTGTCGATACGGCCATGCGCACCGCCTTCTGGCGGCTTCTGGAGTTTTCGGGACAATCCGAAGAGCTGCTGTCGATGCCCGATCTTTCCGTCACGCAGTTGACCCGGCGCGAGTTGGATGTGCTGACGCTTTTAGCGCAGGGCAAGACATCGCCTGACATCGGAAAAAGCCTCGCTATTTCCAGCCATACGGTGGATTGGTATATCAATGGTATACAGCGCAAGTTCGACGCAAGAAACCGCCAGCATGTGGTGGCGCTTGCGCTTCGACACGGCATCATCTTCTGAAACGTTTCCAGCTGACGCGTCCGAACGGACATCCGCAAAAACGCCCTTTCCAACCGTGACGTTTACTGCTTAATTTCGCGGTGCAGCATATATGTGTGCCTGCGAGGTTTGGGAGGCCGTCTTGAAAATATCGAAAATCCTTGTCGCCAATCGTTCGGAGATTGCGATCCGTGTGTTCCGTGCCGCCAATGAGCTTGGCATAAAAACGGTCGCGATCTGGGCAGAAGAAGACAAGCTTTCGCTGCATCGGTTCAAGGCGGATGAGAGTTATCAGGTTGGCCGTGGTCCGCATCTCGCCAAGGATCTGGGACCGATCGAGAGCTATCTGTCGATCGAGGAGGTGATCCGTGTCGCCAAGCTCTCCGGTGCTGACGCCATCCATCCCGGTTACGGGCTGCTTTCGGAAAGCCCTGAGTTCGTGGAGGCCTGCAACGAGGCGGGTCTGATCTTCATCGGCCCAACAGCGGATACCATGCGCCGCCTGGGCAACAAGGTTGCCGCCCGCAATCTGGCGATTTCCGTCGGTGTGCCCGTCGTTCCGGCGACCGAACCGCTGCCGGACGATATGGCAGAGGTCGAGCGTATGGCCGAGGAGATCGGCTATCCCGTGATGCTCAAGGCCTCATGGGGCGGTGGTGGTCGCGGTATGCGCGCCATCAGAAAAAAGGAAGACCTTGCCCGGGAGGTGACGGAAGCCAAGCGCGAAGCAAAGGCTGCCTTCGGCAAGGACGAAGTCTATCTCGAAAAGCTGGTCGAACGCGCCCGCCATGTGGAAAGCCAGATTCTCGGCGATACCCACGGAAATGTCGTGCATCTCTTCGAGCGTGACTGCTCCATCCAGCGTCGTAACCAGAAGGTGGTCGAGCGCGCGCCTGCGCCTTATCTGTCGGAAGAACGTCGACAGGAACTGGCCAATTATTCGCTGAAGATTGCCGGTGCCACCAATTATGTCGGGGCTGGCACGGTCGAGTATCTGATGGATGCCGATACCGGCAAATTTTACTTCATCGAAGTCAATCCGCGTATTCAGGTCGAGCATACGGTGACAGAAGTCGTCACTGGCATCGATATCGTCAAGGCGCAAATCCATATTCTCGAGGGCGAAACCATCGGTACGCCGGAATCGGGTGTGCCAGCGCAGAAGGACATCCGCCTCAACGGCCATGCGCTTCAGTGCCGCATCACCACCGAAGACCCCGAGCACAATTTCATTCCGGATTACGGTCGTATCACTGCCTATCGTTCCGCTTCTGGCTTCGGCATTCGTCTGGATGGCGGCACGTCCTATTCGGGCGCGATCATCACCCGTTATTACGACCCGTTGCTTGTTAAGGTGACAGCCTGGGCGCCGCAGCCGGATGAGGCGATTGCGCGTATGCATCGTGCGCTGCGCGAATTCCGTATTCGTGGCGTGGCCACGAACCTCACCTTTCTGGAAGCCATTATCAGCCATCCGAGCTTTGTCGGAAACACCTACACCACGCGCTTCATCGATTCGACTCCTGAACTGTTCGAGCAGGTCAAGCGACAGGACCGTGCGACCAAACTTTTGACCTATCTGGCCGATGTGACGGTCAATGGCCATCCCGAGACCAAGGGTCGCGTGAAGCCTGCCGCGAACGCACCAGCACCCGTCGTGCCCTATATCGACCAACCGACACCTGACGGCACCAAGCAACTTCTCGACAAGCTGGGTCCGAAGGGTTTTGCCGAGTGGATGCGCAATGAAAAGCGCGTTCTCGTAACCGATACGACCATGCGCGATGGACACCAGTCGCTGCTGGCAACCCGCGTCCGAACCCATGACATCGCTCGCGTTTCCAGCGTTTACGCCAAGGCTCTGCCGCAGCTTCTATCGCTGGAATGCTGGGGCGGTGCGACCTTTGACGTGTCCATGCGCTTCCTGACGGAAGACCCGTGGGAGCGTCTGGCGTTGGTGCGTGAAGGTGCGCCGAACCTGTTGCTGCAAATGCTTCTGCGCGGAGCCAACGGCGTCGGCTACAAGAATTATCCTGACAATGTCGTCAAATATTTCGTCCGTCAGGCCGCAAAGGGCGGCATCGATCTGTTCCGCGTCTTCGACTGCCTGAACTGGGTCGAAAACATGCGCGTATCGATGGATGCGATCGCGGAAGAGAACAAGCTCTGCGAAGCGACCATCTGCTACACGGGCGATCTCTTGAACTCTGCTCGCCCGAAATACGATCTCAAATATTACACCAATCTCGCCGTCGAGCTGGAAAAGGCGGGCGCGCACATCATCGCCGTCAAGGATATGGCGGGGCTGTTGAAGCCTGCCGCCGCACGGGTTCTGTTCAAGGCGCTGCGTGAGGCGACCAGCCTGCCGATCCATTTCCACACGCATGATACGTCCGGTATTTCCGCAGCCACTGTGCTTGCGGCGGTTGAGGCGGGCGTGGATGCCGTGGATGCGGCCATGGATGCGCTCTCGGGCAACACCTCGCAGCCATGCCTCGGCTCTATCGTTGAGGCGCTGAAGGGTACGGAGCGCGATACGGGTCTCGACACGGAATGGATTCGCCGCATTTCCTTCTATTGGGAAGCGGTGCGGGGCCAATATGCGGCCTTTGAAAGTGATCTCAAGGGACCGGCATCGGAAGTCTATCTGCACGAAATGCCGGGTGGCCAGTTCACCAACCTCAAGGAACAGGCCCGCTCGCTTGGGCTCGAAAGCCGCTGGCACGAGGTCGCGCAGACCTATGCCGACGTCAACCAGATGTTCGGCGATATCGTCAAGGTTACGCCGTCGTCCAAGGTGGTCGGCGATATGGCGTTGATGATGGTCTCTCAGGATCTGACGGTGGCTGATGTCGAAAACCCGGACAAGGAAGTCTCCTTCCCGGATTCTGTTGTGTCGATGCTGAAGGGCGATCTCGGCCAGTCGCCGGGCGGTTGGCCGGAAGCCTTACAGAAGAAGGCGCTGAAGGGTGACAAGCCCTATACGGTTCGTCCCGGCTCGCTGCTGGAAGATGCCGATCTGGATGCCGAGCGCAAGGAGATCGAAACCAAGCTGGAGCGCTCGGTCGATGATTTCGAGTTTGCCTCCTATCTGATGTATCCGAAGGTCTTTACCGATTTTGCGCTGGCGTCTGAGACCTACGGCCCGGTCTCGGTTCTGCCGACGCCCGCCTATTTCTACGGTATGCAGGATGGTGAGGAATTGTTTGCCGATATCGAGCGCGGCAAGACGCTCGTCATCGTCAATCAGGCGTCATCCGGCATCGATGACAAGGGCATGGTCACGGTGTTCTTCGAGATCAATGGCCAGCCGCGCCGCATCAAGGTGCCGGATCGCGCCCATGGTGCCTCCGGCTCTGCCGTGCGCCGCAAGTCCGAACCTGGCAATGCCGTCCATGTTGGTGCGCCGATGCCGGGCGTCATCTCCCGCGTCTTCGTCAATCAGGGGCAGGATGTGAAGGCGGGCGACGTGCTGGTGTCCATCGAAGCGATGAAGATGGAAACGGCGCTGCACGCGGAGCGGGATGGCAAGGTGGTCGAAGTGCTGGTCAAGCCCGGCGACCAGATCGATGCCAAGGATTTGCTGATCGCCTATGGCGAGTGAGGCGACAGACTAGAAATGGAAAAGCCCACCGAAAGGTGGGCTTTTTTATGCGGGTGGCGTCAGGCGCGTCTTTCAGATCATCCGTTCTGTGTCAGCGGCGAGATCAACACTTCCACACGACGGTTCTGGGCACGGCCATCGGCTGTTGCGTTGGATGCAATCGGCTGCGATGGACCAAAGCCCATGGTCGAGATACGGCGCTGGTCTACGCCACCACGCTCGCCTAGATAGTTGGCGACGGATGCTGCGCGGCGCTCAGACAGGCCCTGGTTATGGGCAAGGCTACCGGTGGAATCGGTATGGCCGTTGATGTCGATATAGGTCTTGTTGAACTTGTTCAGTACGATGGCGACCGAATTCAGCGTTGGGTAGAATGGCGGGATGACCTGATCCTGATCCGTGGCGAAGGTGACGTTGGACGGCATGTTGAGAACGATGCTGTCGCCACGACGGGTTACGGAAACACCGGTGCCCTGAAGCTGCTGGCGAAGTTCGGCTTCCTGATTGTCCATGTAGCCGCCGATGGCGCCACCGGCCAGCGCGCCGATACCGGCACCGATCAAGGCATTGCGACCCTTGTTTCCGCCACCGATGGCCAGACCGCCGACCGCACCTGCAAGCGCACCGATGCCAGCGCCGCCCGCCATATTGGAAACCTTCTGCTCACCCGTATAAGGGTCTGTGGTGGTGCAGGCGGAAAGGTAGGTTGCGGCCAGCGCAAGAACGACAAACTTCTTGATCATGAATTCCAGTGCTCCGTGAGTTCACGTTACGTAAGACAGATGAATTTCGGCATTTTCACGGTCGAAACCTATTCCGCCGCATCCTTTTGGCCAAAACGCTTTTCGATATAGTCGATGACCAGCGCCTCGAAATCCCTGGCGATATCGGGGCCGCGCAGCGTCAGCGCTTTTTCTCCGTCGATGAAGACGGGGGCCGCCGGGTTTTCGCCGGTGCCGGGCAGGGAGATGCCGATATCGGCATGTTTGCTTTCGCCGGGTCCGTTGACGATGCAGCCCATGACGGCGACGTTGAGCGCTTCCACACCCGGATATTTGTCGCGCCAGACCGGCATGTTCTTGCGCAGGTCGTTCTGAATGTTCTGCGCCAGCTCCTGAAACACGGTGGATGTGGTCCGTCCGCAGCCGGGACAGGCCGCAACCACGGGAACGAATTGGCGAAAGCCCATGACCTGCAGGAGTTCCTGCGCGACCTGCACTTCACGGGTCCGGTCGCCATTCGGCTCTGGCGTCAGTGATACGCGGATCGTATCGCCAATGCCGTGCTGGAGAACGTAACCCATGGCGGCGGATGAGGCGACGATGCCCTTCGAGCCCATGCCCGCTTCGGTGAGGCCGAGATGCAGGGCATGGTCGGAGCGCTCGGACAGCATGGAGTAGACCGCAATCAGATCCTGCACCTGACTGACCTTGGCCGACAGGATGATGCGGTTGCGCGGCAGGCCGATATCTTCGGCAAGCTCTGCGGAGATCAGCGCGGACTGGACGATGGCCTCGCGGGTGACCTGACGTGCAGACAAGGGAAAACCTTCATCCTTGTTCTTGTCCATCAGGGTCGTCAGCAATTCCTGATCGAGCGAGCCCCAGTTGACGCCGATTCGCACCGGCTTGTCGTAACGGATCGCCATTTCGACGATATCGCCGAACTGCTTGTCCTTCTTGTCCTTGAAACCAACATTGCCGGGGTTGATGCGGTATTTTGCGAGCGCTTCGGCACAGGCGGGATGATCCGCCAGCAGCTTGTGGCCGATATAATGGAAGTCGCCAACCAGCGGCACATCCAGACCCAGCCGCATGAGCCGATCTCGGATTTTCGGAACGGCAGCGGCGCTTTCATCGCGGTCGACGGTGATGCGCACGATTTCGGAACCAGCACGGAACAGGGCCGCTACCTGCTGCACGGTGGCATCGATATCGGCCGTATCCGTATTGGTCATGGATTGCACCACAACGGGTGCGCCGCCACCGACGATAACGCCACCAACATCGACAGCAACGGAGGCGCGGCGCGGCTTGGGATCAAAATCGGCGTGTGACGTCATGGTTTTCTCGGACAATTGCGGTGAAATCTACTCTTTCAGGTGGAACAAGGCGCGCGCCTTGTCAACATCGAAGCGATCAACTCCTACTTTACCGCAATCATGGCGAAATTCGAGACTGCGTAAGGCTGAGGCCTCAGAGTTTCGCAAATTTCGCCATCAATTGTGTGGCGAGCCGCCTCAATGGCCGCTTGCGCCATCCGCATGGCGGGCCAGTCTGGAGAGAGACAGCACCACCAGATGTAGCACGGGCAGGCCGATGAAGACGGCGGCAAGGCCGGTATGTTCGGCAATGAAGCCGATGGCCGATGGTGCAACGAGAATGCCGGAATAGCCCATGGTCGTGACCACCGACAGCGCGATGCCCGGTGCCATGCCCGGCATGTTGCCTGCCGCCGAAAAGGCAATCGGCACCATGTTGGAAATGCCGATACCGGCAATGGCAAAGCCCGTAATGGCGATAAAGGCATTGGGCGCGAAACCGGCAATCAACAGACCGACGATGGATATGGTCGAGCAGAATTGCAGCGTACGGACGGCACCGAATCGGTCACGCACCAGATCGCCTGCAAAGCGCATGATGGCCATGGTGAGCGAGAAGGCCGCAAATCCGAAGCCGGACAGGGTGATGGACGCGCCGAGTTCATTGCGCAGATAAAGCGCGCCCCAATCGAGAATGGCACCCTCCGGGATCATCGAAAACAGCGCCATGATGCCGATGATCCAGGGAAGCGGCGTCATGGGCAGGCCACCCTTCGGGCGCTCTTCTTCCGGATGGGGGCGATCCACCTGCACCCGTGGCCATGCCACGGCAAGCAGGGCAGCGGCGATGATCGTGACGGCAACGGCGTGGCCGTAAATGCCGGTTTTGGTGATCAGCAGACCGCCAAGACCGGCGCCGATCAAGCCGCCCAAGCTCCAGAAGGCGTGGCAGGACGACATGATGGCACGACGCATGCTGCGCTCCACCACCACGGCATTGGCATTCATGGCCACGTCCATGGCCCCCGTCAGTCCGCCGAAGAGGAAGACGGCGATGACGCCAGCCCAGAGCGAATTTGCGAGCGTGATCAACAGTAGCGTCGGCACCATGACGAGAGCGACGCCCAAGGTCACGGTTCTCGAACCGAGGCGACCAATCTGCGAACCGGCAATGGGCATGAAGGAGAGGGAGCCGAGGCCGTAGACAAGGATGACGAGGCCCAGCGTGCTTTCGCTGAGCGCAAAACGCTTGGCGAATTCCGGGATCATTGGCGCCCAGGAGCCCATCATGAAACCGTTCATGAGGAACAGCAGCGCGACGCCAAGGCGCGATCTGGTCATATAGGGAAGGCGGGCGGTCGTTGGCGTTTGCGTGGCAGTTCCGGTCATCGCGACTGGTCCTTCGATCATTGTTTGATAGGGTTATGCGCCGGAATTCGATCCGGCCTGATGAATGGTGACACCGCTGGCGGCGAAGGAATCGATCATCGCGTGATCGGCATCTTCTTCGACAACCAGCGTCAGCGCTGCGGAAAGCGGTGAGACCTGAAAGGGTGCCGCCGCTCCCAGCTTTTCGGAGGTGATGGCGGCCAGCGTTTTGGCGCTGGTCTCGCAGGCCAGCCGCTTGAACACGGCATCCTCATAGATATCGGCGCAGAGACCTCGATCCAGCGTCAGGCCGCAGACGCCGACGATGCAGAGATCAGGTCGGATTTGCTCCAGCTGGCGAATCGCGGTCGTGTCGATGGCTGCACCCACCGCCGGATCGACCCTGCCGCCGATCAGGATGAGTTCAATATCGGCATTCCCGGCAAGTTCTGCGGCGATGGCTGGCGTGTTGGTGATGACGGTGAGTTTCAGACCCGGCGTCAGATGTTTTGCAACCGCCAGATTGGTAGAGCCGGCATCCAGGAAGACTTTCATGCCCTCGTTCAGAAACGAGGCGGTTGTCCTGCCAAGTGCCGCCTTGCGATCCGGCATTTCGCCGATGCGGGTTTTCAGCGGGACTGTGGTGCCTGCTGCCAGCAAGGCGCCGCCATAGACCCGCTCACACTCGCCCCGTGCCGCCATCTCCCGCAGATCGCGCCGCACGGTGTCTTCCGATACGTCAAAGGTCTGCGCAAGCTCCTGCGCCAGCACGCGGCCATGCCGCTGCAATTGCGCGTAAATCAGAGCTTGCCGCTCGCTGACGAAATGGTCGGTTTTGGACATCGTGACTCAATCGGAGGAATCGTGCATAAACACGGATAACCCGGCAAGAGAGGTTTCTCAAGCGGAAAATGGCTTCTTATGAGCCACCCTTCGAATTCGCAAAAACGTAGCCTGACACATGATGAGCCCTGCGATTACGCCAGAATGCTGTCGAGGGCTGACACCAGGCGCTCGCATTGTTCTTCGGTGCCGATGGAAATGCGCAGGAAATCGGCAATGCGTGGCTGGTTGAAATGTCGCACCAGAATGGCCCGTTCGCGAAGCGCCGTTGCCAGAAGTTTTCCCTCCCAACCAGGCTTTCTGGCGAAGATGAAATTGGCCTGAGATGGCAAGATGTCGAAGCCTCGTGCTTCCAATTGCTCTGACAGCCATGCCCGGTTTGCGATAAGCTTATCGCGATGGGTGACGAACCAGTCCTCATCCTCGATCGATGCGATGGCTGCGACCTGGGCAAGGCGGTCCAGCGGATAGGAATTGAAACTGTCCTTCAGCCTCTCCAGAGCTTCGATCAGTGGACGCTGCGCGACCGCATAGCCGACACGCATGCCCGCCAGCGAACGCGATTTCGAAAAGGTTCTGACGACGATGAGATTATCGTGGTCGCGGACGAGCGGTATTGCGGTTTCACCGCCGAAATCGACATAGGCTTCATCGATTGCCACCACCTGATCGGGATGAGTGGCGACAAGGCGCTGGATATCGGAGAGCGGCAGGCCGATGCCCGTCGGCGCATTGGGATTGGGCAGGATGATGCCGCCGCAGTCGATATGATAATCGTCTATCCGGATCGAAAGGCTGTCATCCAGCGGGATGGTCTTCGTCTCGATGTCGAAGAAGCGGCTGTAGGTCGGATAGAAACTGTAGGTGATATCAGGATACAGAAGCGGCGCGTCATGCTTCAGCAGGCCCGCGAAGATGAAAGCCAGAACCTCATCCGAACCGTTGCCAACGAATATCTCGTCCGGTGAAACACCGTGATAGGCGGCAAGCGTTTCCTTCAGTTTTTTGGCCGAGGGGTCGGGGTAAAGCCTCAAATTGTCGTCTGTTGCGGTGCGGATCGCGTCCAGCGCGCGGGGCGACGGGCCCCACGGATTTTCGTTGGTGTTGAGCTTGGTCAGGTTGGCAATGGCTGGCTGTTCTCCCGCCACATAGGGGTGCAGCGTTACGACGATGGGAGACCAGAACTTGCTCATCTCAACTCTTTCTTTCTGCGACGAAACGGGCCGTCTCGATCAGAATCTCTGCACGGTCACCATAGGGTGCCAGCAGGTCCGTGGCTTCTTTCACCAACTCACGCAGGCGGCTGGTTGCCCAGTCCGCACCGCGTAGGGCGACGAGGGTGCCTTTGCCGCGGGCGGCGTCCTTGCCGGTTGCCTTGCCCATGGTGGCGGCGTCGGAGGTGAGGTCGAGGAGATCATCGGCCAGCTGGAAGGCAAGGCCGATCTTTTCACCGAAATGGCGCAACCGCTGGCGCTCGGCGGCATCACTTCCGGCGATGATGGCACCGGCTTCGCAGGCAAAGCGGATGAGCGCGCCGGTTTTCATAGCCTGCAATGTAATGATGCCATTCTCATCAGGCGCATTCTTCTCGGCGGCCAGATCGAGCGCTTGGCCGCCTGCCATGCCGCCAATACCGGCGGCCTTCGCCAACGCCAGCACGAGTGCGGCCTTGCGATCATCGGGCAGGCTGGTGTCGGGGGAGGCGATGATATCGAAGGCGAGTGTCAGCAGGCTGTCGCCCGCCAGAATGGCCGTGGCTTCATCGAATTTCCTGTGAACCGTGGGCTGGCCGCGGCGCAGGTCGTCATTGTCCATGGCGGGAAGGTCGTCATGAACAAGCGAATAGCAATGCAGACATTCCAGTGCTGCGCCGACATGCAGGGCGGCTTTCGCGTCGCCGCCCAAAAGTGCTGCTGTTTCGATGACCAGAAAAGGACGCAGCCGCTTGCCGCCGTTCAGAACGCCGTGGCGCATCGCTTCCAGCAGGTTTTGCGGGCGGGTGATCTCGTCGGCGCGTGCACTGCCGGACAGGAGTTCGCCGAGCAAGGCTTCGGTTCTTGCCGCATTGTCGCGCAGCCGCATCTCGAATGTCATCTTGCCAGTTTCCTTACCCTATCAGGTGACGATTGGCTCTTTCGCATGGGGAAAAATGGCTGGCAATCGTTTTTGTGAGGACGATGTGGAACTTCGTTATCGTCAGTAGCCTTGATGCGTCATGCGGAATATGAAAGGCTTTGACCAACAGCCAAGTGGGGGCAGGTTTTTTGAGCAGCACGCCGGATAGCGAGACGGATTATGAAGCGCTCGCCGAAAGCGGGAGTAAACCGAAGGTGGATGTTCGAAGCCTCATCAGACGCGTTTTGCTGGTCGTCATCGTCCTGCTGGCTCTCCCCTATCTGCTGATACCGGTTTATGCTCTGCCCTTCATGCGCCCGGTTTCCACCCTGATGCTCGCGGATCTGGTGACGTTTCAGGGCTATGATCGCCGCTGGGTGCCGCTAGAAAATATCTCTCCGCGCCTCGTTCAATCGGTGATGATGTCCGAAGATGGGCAGTTCTGTTCTCACTCTGGCGTGGATTGGGGCCAGATGCAGACGGTCGTCAGCAGTGCCCTGGATGGCGAGGCGACACGCGGCGCCAGCACCATTCCCATGCAGACGGCGAAAAACCTCTTTCTCTGGAATGGCCGTTCCTTCCTTCGCAAAGGGCTGGAATTGCCGCTGGCAGTGGTGTCCGATTTCGTCTGGTCGAAAAAGCGGATGATGGAGATTTATCTCAACGTCGCCGAATGGGGACCGGGCATCTACGGCATCGAGGCGGCAGCACAATACCACTTCAAGGTTCCGGCCTCGAAGCTCAGTTCCAGACAGGCAGCACTTCTGGCAGTGGCGCTACCAAACCCCATCGACCGTATTGCCAGCAAACCGGGTCGGGGAATGCAGCGGCTGGCGGGGCTCATCGAACGACGAGCCCGCGCTTCTGGCAGCTATGTTGGTTGCGTGCTGAACTAAAATTCTCAGCTCTTCTTGAAGATGTAGTCCGTTTCCTGCCGCAGCGTTTCGCCGGGGCGCAGAATGGCGTCGGGGAAGCCTTCGTGATTGACGGCGTCAGGCCATATCTGGGTTTCCAGGCAAAAGCCTGCGACGGGTCCGTAGTGGCGGCCATCTAGGCCCGGTACGGCGACGTTGAGCTTGAAGGCCGAGTAGAACTGCACGCCCGGCTCAGTGGTGAGGACATCCATTGTGATGTTTGAGGCAGGAGCATAGACGCGCGCCACTTTGCGCTTTGCCACGCGCTGGGGAGAGAGGCAGAAATTATGGTCGTAACCGACCTGCTGGCCGTTGTCTTCGCGCCGCATCGGGGTGGATTTGCGCAGGTCGAAGATGGTGCCATCCACCGGGCGGATTTCGCCGGTCGGAATCTGCCGCTCGTCCGTCGGTAGATAATGATCGGCAGCGATTTCGATTTCGTGGCCGAGTGCAGATTCCGCGCCATCCAGATTGAAATAGGAATGCTGGCAGACATTGGCGAGCGTCGGCTGATCAGTGGTCGTCTCATAGGCGACCGACAACACGCCACCTTCGCGGATTGTATAGGTCGCAGTGATTGCGCAATTGCCGGGATAACCGGCGCGGCCATCGGGATCGACGATCTGCAGGACGACATGGCTTGGGCCATGTTCCATGATCAGCCAGTTGCGTTTGCCGATATTGTCGCTGCCGCCATGAAGGTGGGTAACGCCTTTTTCGTTCAGTTCCAGCTGATAGGCCTTGCCATCGATGGAGAACTTGCCACCGCCAATGCGATTGGCGTTTCGGCCCGGTGTGGCACCGAAATAGGAAGAGTATTTCGGGTAATCATCGAAGTTGTCGAAGCCGAGAACGAGCGGCGGCTGGTGGCCTTCGAGGCGCAAATCCTGAATGACGGCACCCCAGGTCATGACATGTGCAGTCAAACCACCTGCGGAAATCGTTACGCGCTCGACCTTCTCGCCCGTAGACGTAAATCCGAAATTTTCCCGTGCGCCGGCTTCGCTCATCGTGTCACTCTCCCAATCGATAAAACAGGGCCGGACGTTGCGTTATTTTCCGGCCCTTCGCAATGACCGAATTAGCCTCGGTCTTTTCCGATCTCATCCAGATCGTACGAGGTCGTCTGGTAGATCTCGTTGATCCAGTTACCGAAAAACAGGTGGGCATGGCTGCGCCAGCGGTTGAGCGGTGTCAGTTCCGGGTCGTTATGCGGGAAATAATCATGCGGCAGCTTGATCGGCACGCCCGCATTGGCGTCACGGAAATACTCGTCGGACAGCGATGTGGAATCATATTCCACATGGTTGAACATATAGAGCCGCTTGCCCTGCGGCTCGTGCGCAAGGCACACGCCCATCTCTTCGGATTCCATCAGGATTTCCAGTTCCGGGTGCTGCTCGATGTCGGCGCGGCGTACCTCTGTCCAGCGGGACACGGGCACCTGAAAATCATCCGAGAAGCCGTTGAGATAGATGGAGGACGGGCTGAGATTGCGGTGGCGATAAACGCCGAAGGCCTTTTCTTTCAACGCATGTTTCGGCACGCCGTGGAAATGGTAGATGGCGGCCATCGCGCCCCAGCAGACATTCAGTGTGGAATGGACGTTGGTCTGCGTCCAGTCGAAAATCTTCTGCATTTCTTCCCAATAGGTCACATCTTCATAGGGCAGCGTTTCCACGGGCGCACCGGTGATGATGAAGCCATCGAACTTGCGGTGACGGACCTCTTCCCATGTCTCGTAGAAGGACAGCAGATGCTCTTCCGGTGTGTTCTTGGCGCGGTGGCCGCCGATGCGTATCAGCGACAGTTCCACCTGAAGAGGGGAGGCGCCGACAAGGCGTGCCATCTGGATTTCGGTCTTGATCTTGTTCGGCATGAGGTTGAGAAGCCCGATCTGAAGCGGGCGGATATCCTGCCGGATGGCCGCTGTTTCAGTCATGACCCGCACGCCCTCATTTACGAGGGTCTCAAAAGCGGGCAGCGTATCGGGAATCTTGATTGGCATTTCCACACTCACTTCCGGCGGTGCCAAGGTCACCGCGAAACAAAAAAACCGGCAGCGAAATCGCAACCGGTCCTGGGAAATTGCCTGTTTCCTCGGTCCTTTAGCAATTTCTTTAAAGTGGCTGCAAGCCGACCGGCAAATGACCACTGGCAGGTGTCTTAATCCTGTGCGGGCAGAAAATCAATATCGCCGTCTTATCCGGCGTTTCGGCCTTTCCATCCGCCACCGTTCCGGGCTATGGCAGGGGCATGACGACCACCCACTTCACCATTCTGCTCGGCGGCACCATTACCGTCACCGATCGCCTGCAAAAGGCGGTGGCGGATACGCGCGTGATTGCGGCAGATAGTGGCATGCGCCACGCACAGCCGCTCGGTCTCACACCGGAATTGTGGGTGGGAGATTTCGATTCCTCCGACAATGCCCTGCAACAGCTTTGGCCCGGTGTCGAACAACAGCCCTTTCCCGCCGCCAAAGGCGTGACGGATGGGGAGATCGCGGTAACCGAGGCGCTGGCGCGCGGCGCAACACGGCTGACGCTGGTCGGTGCGCTGGCTGGCGAGCGGTCCGACCACGCGGTGTTTCATCTGCTCTACGCCGTCTCGCTTGCCGAGAGCGGTGTCGAGGTCGTGCTGACCTCCGGAGAGGAAGAGGCCTATCCGCTGCTCGAAGGTGAGCGCGCGCTCGACCTACCAGCGGGATCGCTGTTTTCGGTGGCCGGTTTTACGGCGCTCTATGGCCTCGAGATTGAAAATGCCCGCTATCCACTTGCGGACTTCGCGCTTGCTTTCGGCTCGTCGCGCACTATTTCCAACGTGGCGGAAGGGCCTTTGCGCCTTCGCCTCAAAAGCGGCAAAGCCATCGTGCTTGCCCGTCCTTACGATTTGACCGGAGCCTGAACCCTTGGCACCCCCCATTCTGAAACTCGACGATATCAAGCTGACCTTCGGCGTTACCCCGCTGCTCAATGGTGCCAATCTGCAAGTGGAGCCGGGAGATCGTATCTGCCTCGTTGGCCGCAACGGTTCTGGCAAATCGACGCTGATGAAGATCGCCGCCGGTCTGGTTGAAGCGCAGTCGGGCGAAATCTTCCGGCATCCTTCCGCGACAATCCGTTATCTGGAACAGGCGCCCGATTTTGCCGGTTTCGAGACGGTGCAGGCCTATGCGGAAGCGGGTCTCGGGCCGGGGGACGATGCCTATCGCGTCACCTATCTGCTGGAACATCTGGGACTGACGGGCCAGGAACATCCGTCCAGCCTTTCGGGTGGGGAGGCGCGTCGTGCCGCGCTCGTGCGCGTCATGGCCCCGGAACCTGATATTCTGATGCTGGACGAGCCGACCAACCATCTCGACCTGCCGACCATCGAGTGGCTGGAAAGCGAATTACAGCAGACGCGCAGCGCGCTGGTTCTGATTTCGCATGACCGTCGTTTCCTTGAAAAAGTCTCTACCGCTACCGTCTGGCTGGATCGCGGTACGTCGCGCCGCCTCAGCCGCGGCTTTGCCCATTTCGAGGAATGGCGCGACAAGGTGCTGGAAGAGGAAGAGCTGGAACAGCACAAGCTGGGCAAGGCCATCGAGCGCGAAGAACACTGGATGCGCTATGGTGTCACCGCGCGCCGCAAGCGCAACATGCGCCGTGTGGGTGAGCTTCAGGCCATGCGCGCCGAATATCGTGGGCACAAGGGGCCAACGGGTTCCGTGCAGGCGACGGCTGCGGAAGGCCGCGAATCCGGCAAGCTGGTGATCGAAGCCGATACGATAACCAAGTCCTACGGTGAGCGCACGATCGTCGCGCCGTTTTCGCTTCGCGTGCATCGCGGCGATTGCATTGGTTTCGTTGGCCCCAACGGTGCGGGCAAGACGACGCTTTTGAAGATGCTGACGGGTCAGCTGGAGCCGGATAGCGGCTGGGTCAAACTCGGCACCAATCTGGAAATCGCCACACTCGACCAGAAGCGTGAGGATTTGAACCCCAACGATACGCTGGCGCATTATCTGACCGATGGTCGTGGCGAAAACCTGCTGGTCAATGGCGAGTTGAAGCACGTCACCGGCTATATGAAGGATTTCCTGTTTCAGCCCGAGCAGGCCCGCACGCCCATTCGCAATCTCTCGGGCGGCGAACGCGCGCGTCTGATGCTGGCGCGCATTCTGGCGCGGCCGACCAATCTTCTGATCCTTGACGAACCGACCAACGATCTCGACATCGAGACGCTGGATCTGTTGCAGGAAATCGTCGCCGGTTTTTCCGGCACCGTCATCCTCGTCAGCCATGACCGTGACTTCCTCGACCGCACGGTAACCTCGACCATTGCGCCCGCAAACCCGGATGCGCCGGATGGTCGCTGGATCGAATATGCGGGCGGTTATTCGGATATGATGGCGCAGCGCAAGGGCGCCTCGGACGAAAAGAAGAAGGCGGATAAGCAGGAAAAGGCCAAGGCCTCCGCTGCGTCCAGTTCCGCTGCCGAGCCTTCGAAGGCGAAGGGCAAACTCTCCTTCAAGCAGAAATTTGCTTTGGAGAATCTGCCCAAGGAAATGGAAAAGGCGCAGGAAGAGATCGCCAAGCGCGAAGAGCGCATGGCCGATCCCAATCTCTTCGCCAAAGACCCGACGGCCTTCAACAAACTTGCTGAGGAAATGTCGAAGCTGCGGCAGAAGCTAGAGACCATGGAAGAAGAGTGGCTGGAGCTGGAAATGCTGCGCGAAGAGCTGGAGAGCTAAAAAGCAATTCGACGTGTCGGATTTTGTGCGTGTCATCCGTCTTTGACAGGAAAGCCTATTTGGGCTTTCCTGTTGTCTTATGGAGGAGCCAGACATGCGTATGATCTTCGTCAACCTGCCGGTCAAGAATATCGAGACCTCTAAGGCCTTTTTCACCGCGCTGGGTTTCAGCTTCAATCCGGAATATTCGGACGAGCGCACGCTGTGCATGATCGTCGAGAAGAATATTTTCGTCATGCTGCTTCAGGAAGAGCGCTTCCGCGATTTCATCAATGGCGAGATTGCCGATGCCAGCCGCACCAAGGAAGTGCTGACCTGCCTTTCGGCTTCGAGCCGTGAGGAGATCGACCAGATGATTGCCACCGCATTGTCATCCGGCGGGGCAGAGTGGAAGCCGGTGCAGGACCATGGCTTCATGTATGCGGGCAGCTTTCAGGACCCGGACGGCCATGTCTGGGAACTGGTGCATATGAGCGGTCAAAGCTGACACCGGGCCTGATAGAAAGCCGGCTTGCAAAGCGTTAGCGCTGCGATTACATCTTGCCTTGATCTAACGGGGTGCTTTGTCCTTTACTGGACAAGGCTGAGAGGCTCTGCCAACCCGAAGAACCTGATCCGGTTAACACCGGCGGAGGGATTAGACGGCTTCCATCCATGGCGCCCTATTCCCGTTGTCATTTCGAGGAGGTGCTGTTGATGTATCGTTGTATTTTCCTTCATTCGCTCGTGCTCTCGTCTCTCATGCTGCCTGGCCTTGCCATGGCGCAGGAGAAGAAGACGCTCACCGTCTACACCTATGAGAGCTTCGTTTCCGAATGGGGACCGGGCCCGAAGGTCAAGGCCGCTTTTGAAGAGACCTGCAACTGCACGGTCAATTTCGTCGGCGTGGCCGATGGTGTGGCGCTGCTGAACAGGCTGAAACTGGAAGGCCCCGGCTCCAAGGCCGATGTCGTCGTCGGTCTCGACACCAACCTGATTGCCGAAGCCAAGCAGACCGGATTGTTCGAGGCTTCGAGCGTCGATGCATCTGCGGCAAAGGTGCCGGGCGGCTTTCAGGACGATGTGTTCGTGCCTTACGATTACGGCCACTTCGCCGTGGTCTACGATACGCAGACGATGAAAAATCCGCCCAAGAGCATGAAGGAACTGGTCGAAGGCGATCCATCGCAGAAAATCGCCATTCAGGATCCGCGCACTTCCACGCCGGGTCTCGGCCTGTTGCTCTGGGTCAAATCCATCTATGGCGACAAGGCACCGGAGGCCTGGGCGAAGCTTAAGAACCGTGTTCTGACCGTCACCCCCGGCTGGTCGGAATCCTATGGTCTCTTCACCAAGGGTGAGGTGCCGATGGTGCTGTCCTATACGACCTCGCCCGCCTATCACATGGTTGCGGAACACAGCGAGCGTTATCAGGCGGCCGCCTTCGAAGAGGGGCATTATATCCAGATCGAAGTGGCGGGCATTTTGAAGAATGCGCCGCAACAGGCGCTGGCAAAACAGTTTCTCGCCTTCGTTCTCACATCCGGTTTTCAGGATGCCATCCCTGAGAACAACTGGATGATGCCTGTTGCCGCGACGTCTGCACCCTTGCCGGATGCGTTTTCCAAGCTGGTACAGCCCACCAAGACGTATCTGATGTCGCCGGAAGAGGTGGCGAAGAACCGCAAGGCCTGGATTGATGAATGGCTTGCCGCCATGAGCGTGAAGTAAGCCCGGTCGCCAACGATCATGATCGAGCGTCGCGATAGTCGCAGGTTTATCTACAGCGGAGCGGTGGCCTTTGCCGCTGTTCTTCTGTTCATGGGCCTTGCTGTCGCGGCGCTGCTGTCTTTCGATACGGGTGCTGCTTCCGCAGCCCTGTTCGATGCCTATACGGTGAGAATTCTGCGCTTTACCCTGTGGCAGGCGACACTTTCCACGGTCTTTTCCATTGTGCTGGGATTACCGGTGGCGCTTGCGCTTGCCCGGCAGAGAGATTTTCCGGGCCGCATCTGGATCATCCGTCTGATGGCGGTGCCGATGGGATTGCCTGTCATTGTCGGTGCGCTGGGGCTGATTGCGATCTGGGGCAGGCAGGGCATTTTCAATATGCTTCTTTTATCGGCGGGGGCAGAGCAGCCTTTCAGCATCTACGGGCTGTCGGGCATTCTGATTGCCCATGTCTTCTTCAATCTGCCGCTGGCCGTGCGATTTTTTCTGGCCGGGCTGGAGCGGGTACCGGGGGAATATTGGCGCATGGGGGCGAGCCTTGGTCTCGGGCCTGTCTCTACCTTCCGCTTTATCGAATGGCCTGCCGTGGCACGCCTGCTGTCGGGTGTGGCGGGGCTGATCTTCATGCTCTGCGCCACTAGCTTTACCCTTGTTCTGCTGCTGGGTGGCGGGCCTGCTGCCACCACGATCGAGGTCGCGATCTATCAGGCGCTACGCTTCGATTTCGATCCTCCTCGGGCGATTGCGCTGGCACTGATGCAGATCGTCATGACGGGAATTCTTCTGGCCTTGCTGGCGCTTCTGCCATCGGCGGATGCTGAGGCGCAGACGCAGGGTCGGGCCGTGAAACGGCTGGATGGCGAAGCGCTCGGGTCGCGCCTTTGGGATGGCGGGGTCATTCTGCTGGCGCTGATCCTCGTTGGTTTACCGCTTGTCGCTGTTGCTGCATCGGGTGTTTCTGCCGATCTCTTACGGCTGTTGTCTACCCCCAGCTTTCGGCAGGCGGCCATGACCAGTCTTTTGATTGCGCTTATCTCGGCATCGCTTGCGCTTGCCGTCTCCGTCGCACTTATTCGCGCCCGGCAGGCCATTGCAATGCACAGACAGGCTGGCCCCGTGCTGAGAACATTCTTCACGGCGATGGGCACGGGGTCATCTCTGGTGCTGCTGGTGCCGCCGGTGGTGCTGGGAAGCGGCTGGTTTCTGCTGCTGCGATCATTTGGTGACGTGGCGTTCTTTGCGCCGGCGCTGGTTGCCGCCATCAATATGCTGATGGCATTACCTTTCGTCATGCGCGTTCTCGAACCTGCCTTTATCACCCACCAGGCCCGCAGCGGGCGCCTGTCCGCCAGTCTCGGCCTTGCCGGTTTCTCACGGTTTCGGCTGGTTGACTGGCCGGTCTTGTGGCGACCGGCGGCGATGGCGTTTTCCTTTGCCATGGCGCTTTCGCTTGGCGATCTCGGTGCGGTCGCGCTGTTCGGATCGGAAAGCTTCGTGACTTTGCCCTGGCTCGTCTATAGCAATATGGGCAGTTACAGAACCAATGACGCGGCGGGTTACGCCTTCATCCTCGGGGTCATCTGCCTTGTTCTTGCAGCAGGTGGCGTGTCCCGTCAGTCATCGAAAGCGGTTGCATGAATGCGCAGGAGTGGGGCGCACGCCTCGATAGGGTCAGCCTGAAACTCGGCCATCAGGATTTTGCGTTGGATTGCGGCTTTGAGCGCGGCAAGGTGACGGCGGTGGTCGGGCCATCGGGATCGGGAAAATCGACGCTTCTCAACCTCATTGCCGGGTTCGAAGCGCCGGATGCGGGCCGGGTTTTGATCGATGACCGCGATATGGTCGGCCTCGATCCCTCAGAGCGGCCAGTGTCACTGATCTTTCAGGACAATAATCTTTTTGCCCATCTGGATATTTTCACCAATGTCGGGCTGGGCGTCAGCCCGTCCATGAGACTTTCCAGTAAAGACAAAGCCGCCATCAAGCGCGCGCTGGAGCGTGTCGGGCTTGGCGGTTTTGAAAAACGCCTGCCTTCCACGCTGTCCGGCGGGGAAAGGCAAAGGGCAGCGCTTGCCAGAGCCCTGGTGCGCCAACGGGCTGTGATGTTGCTGGACGAGCCTTTTGCGGCGCTCGATCCCGGTTTGCGCTCCGGCATGGCGGTTCTTTTGAAAGATCTGCATGAAGAGATGAAGAACACCATTCTTCTTGTCACCCATCATCCGGACGATATTCGCCGTCTGGCGGATAGGGTGGTCTTTCTGTCCAACGGGCAAGTTCTCTATCAGGGTCGTACGGAAGACTTCTTTGCGGCGACGCAAGTGAATGAGATCAGAACCTTTCTGACTGTCTAGGCTGCTCTGCCTAACAGTCGGCGTGGTTGCGTCACAATTTCGACGCGGGTCGCTGGCAAGTCATGCGAAATCACAACGTCGATGCGTTATTTTTGCACTTGCGCATTTTAAACAACTGCTTGAAAACTATGCGAACAATTGTTCCTTTTGAAATATTTTCACATGATGGATCGTTTTCTTTGTTCGCGCATTCAACTGCCCCTAGGGGTAATATGGTATTCTGGTCTGCAATTAACGGATGATCAGGAACGTTAGGAGCAGACGAGCAGGATGATGACGTGTGTGAAGGCCCCGCAGGGCCACACCTCCGGTCAGAATGTATGGCGCAGGGGCAAGTTGGTAAGGCGCGCGGTGGCATTGGCGACCGCTGGTTTTGTCTTGTCTTCTTGCCAGTCTCTGTTCAGCCCCTCCTATCAGTCGACGCTCAAGCCGTCCGACAATCCGCAGACCGTGGAGCAGGTGCAGAAGAACGATCCGCGCGCGCAGATGGGTGCCCGCGAGCATCCGCGCATCGTGGCGAGCTATGGCGGCGAATATCACGACGACAAGACCGAGCGTCTGGTCGCCCGCATTGCCGGTGCGCTGACGGCGGTTTCGGAAAATCCACAGCAGTCCTACCGCATCACCATTCTCAACTCCCCTGCCATCAACGCCTTTGCGCTGCCGGGCGGATATCTCTATGTGACGCGCGGACTTCTGGCACTTGCCAATGATGCGTCGGAAGTGGCTGCGGTTCTGTCGCATGAAATGGGTCACGTTACGGCCAATCACGGCATCGAGCGCCAGCGCCGCGAAGAGGCGGAAGTCATCGCCAGCCGTGTCGTCGCGGAAGTGCTCTCCAGCGATCTCGCAGGCAAGCAGGCGCTTGCGCGTGGCAAGCTGCGTCTTGCAGCCTTCTCACGTCAGCAGGAATTGCAGGCGGATGTCATCGGCGTGCGGATGCTGGGTGAGGCGGGTTACGACCCCTATGCCTCGCCGCGCTTCCTGGATTCCATGGCGGCCTATGCACGCTTTACCTCCGCAGACCCCGACAGCGACCAGAGCCTCGACTTCCTGTCCAGCCACCCCAATACGCCGCAGCGTATCGAGCTTGCCAAGCGGCATGCCCGTGCCTTCGGTCAGGAGGGACAGGTTGGCGACAAGGGTCGTGACTGGTTCCTCAACGGCATCGACGGCCTGCTATATGGCGACAGCCCGCAGGAAGGCTATGTGCGCGGCAATACGTTCCTGCACGGAACGCTCGGTATTCGTTTCGATGTGCCTGACGGGTTCCAGATCGACAATAAGGTCGAGGCAGTGCTGGCGACGGGGCCCGGCGAGATGGCGATCCGTTTCGATGGTGTTGCCGATCCCAAGCAGACGAGCCTTGCCAATTATCTGACCAGCGGCTGGGTTGCCGGTCTTGTGCCGGAAACGGTGCGCGAGACGGAAATCAACGGCCTGCCTGCAGCGACAGCACGCGCGACAGCCGATAAATGGGATTTCGATGTCACCGTTATCCGCGTGGGCCAGCAGATTTTCCGATTCCTGACGGCGGTGCCGAAGGGCAGCGCGCAGCTGGATAGCGTGGCCAATGTGCTGCGCACCAGTTTCCGCAAGATGACGCCAAGTGAAATTGCTGCTTTGAAGCCGCTGCGCGTGCGAGTGGTCACCACCAAGCCGGGTGACACGGTTGCCTCACTGGCAGCGCGCATGATGGGCACCGACCGCAAGATCGAGCTTTTCCGCGTGCTGAACGCCATGAGCGCGACATCGGTCATTCAGCCGGGCGAGCGTGTGAAAATCATCGCCGAATAAAAAACCCGGCCTTTGAATTGGCATCCGCTGGACTATGCGGGAAACCAATTCAAAGGCCGGGTTCTCTAAGACTGAAATGGAAGACGCTTATGCGGCTTCGTCTTCCTGTGCATCTTCTTCTTCAACGGCCTTGCCGCGCTTCGGTCCCTTGTTGAGGTTCACCTCAACCAGACGAACGGCTTCCGTTTCGGACATTTTGTTGACGGCGGCGATTTCGCGCGCCATGCGGTCGAGAGCAGCTTCGTAAAGCTGACGCTCGGAATAAGACTGTTCCGGCTGGTTTTCGGCGCGGTAGAGATCGCGAACCACTTCAGCGATTGCGATCAGGTCGCCGGAATTGATCTTGGCATCATATTCCTGCGCGCGACGCGACCACATGGTGCGCTTCACACGAGCCTTGCCCTGAACAACCTTCAGTGCGCGCTCAACGAAATCCCCTTCGGAAAGCTTGCGCATGCCAATGCTGACAGCCTTTGCTACCGGAACTTTCAGGCGCATCTTGTCTTTTTCGAAATCGATGACGAAGAGTTCGAGCTTCATGCCCGCAACTTCCTGTTCTTCGATTGTCGAAATGGTACCGACACCGTGAGCGGGATAAACGATCGCTTCGCCGGTCTTGAAACCGTGACGCGCTGGAGATTTTTTCTGCTGGGTCGTCATTCGTTCTAAAAACTCCCTGTTACATACACCCGGGGGTTTCCGGGGGTCGGGTCGGTCAGGCCCGGATGAGACGGGGGAAACCGTCAGGTGACTTCGTACTGGTACAGACGTGCGCTCAAAAATAATTCATCTCGCAACCCGCAGGTCGACAACACAAACAATCGATATGTCACGGAAACCGCGTGCAAGTGATGAGTTGCTTTCGTGGTGTTTTTGGGCACGCAAATGCCACGCTGTGGATCAGTTTTTCTGGTCTACCACAAAAATACGTGGAAATCAATAATTTGCTTCTACCGTGACTATGGCGTCACAATAGGGTCGCCCGGTCGTTAACAGAAACGAGGCAATTGATACTTTCTAAAATGGTCTGCGCGGCAGGAAGTTGCAATTTCAATCGAATAAATTTTGCCTACCTCGTTTAAAGCATTGATGCCCACTTAAACTATTCATAATTCCGCGCCAATATCCGATTCGATTTTGACGAAGACGACGATATTTTTCGATTTTCTTCACAAACCCTCATCCTTCGGGAGGAAAAAAGATAAAATGGGCTACCGGAACAATCCAAAACGCGACAAACAACTCGAAAAATCCAAAAAACTGGCGGAAGCATCCGGTGCGCCGTTCATAGACCCGGCGATCGTCTTTGGACGCGCCAGCACCGATGATATCCAGTATTATTCGCCGGAAATGCTGGCCGCTGCTGCCCGCCATACGGCAGAAGAACTTTCGCGTTGGAAAAAGGATAAGCCCTATATTGGTATTTCCCAAGTAGAGGGTGTCGCGCCGCGTGATGTTCCGGTCACTGTTCTGACGGTTATCGGGCGCAACATGCCCTTCCTGTACGATTCCGTCATGGGTGAGGTTACCAGCAGCTACCGAAGCCTCTATCTCGCCGTTCACCCGATCATGGTGATCGATGCCAGCGTGGCGGGCGGATACCGACTGGCCGACCCTGAGAAGGATGCGCCGGAGGACAATGTCAGCCTGATCCAGCTTCACATTGCACCGGTGGCGGCGCAGGCTGCTGATACGCTTGAGGAAAAAATCCGCTTCGTTTTGTCGCAGGTGCAGTCTGCCTATAGCGACTGGAAGCCCATGCTGGCCAAGCTCGACGATGCTTTGGAAGAGTTAAAGGAGCGCGGCTCCAGCCGGCGCAAGTCCGAACGCAAGGAGGCGGTGGCCTTTCTAGAGTGGCTGCGCAACGACAACTTCACCTTCCTCGGCATGCGCGACTACAGCTATTCCGGTCAGGGCAAGAACGCCAAGGTGGAGCGCGGCGAAGGCAGCGGGCTTGGCACGCTGACCGACCCGAATGTGCGCGTGCTGCGTCTCGGCAAGGATGCGGTGACGACGACGCCGGAAATTCTGGCCTTTCTCGATGGTCCGGATTTCCTGATCGTCACCAAGGCCAATGTGAAGTCCATCGTCCACCGCCGCGCCTATATGGACTATATCGGCATCAAGCGTTTCGACGCGGATGGTAACGTTATCGGGGAATTGCGCATCGTCGGCCTGTTTACGGCCACGGCCTATACGCATTCGGTCAAGCAAATCCCGCTCCTGCGTGCCAAGGTCGCCGAAGTCGAGCATCATTTCGGCTTCGACCCCAACAGCCATTCGGGCCGCATTCTGCACAACACGCTGGAAGCCTATCCGCGTGACGATCTTTTCCAGATCGATACCGATCTTCTGATCCGCTTCATCGAGCAGATCATGGAACTGAGTGACCGCCCGCGCGTGCGCGTGCTGCCGCGCATCGACCGTTTCGACCGCTTTGTGTCCGTCATTATTTTCGTGCCGCGCGAAGAGTATAATTCCTACGTCCGCGAAAAGATCGGCGAGTATCTCGCCCAGGTCTATGACGGCCATATCTCCGCCTATTACCCAGCCTTCCCAGAAGGCGCTGTCGCGCGCGTGCACTTCATCGTCGGTCGCACCAACGACAAGACACCGCGCGTGGCGCAGGACAGGCTGGAAGACGCCGTCGGCGATATCGCGGCGCGCTGGATCGACCATTTCGTGGCACTTTCGCCTTCCGGCGCACCGGTTCTGGATGTCGATCAGGCCTATCAGGAAGCCTTCACGCCGGACGAGGCGATTGGCGATATGGCTGATATCACCGCCACGGCAGGCGGGGAGCCGGTGCGCATCGAGTTCTACCGCCGCGAGGATCAGTCCAATGATGTTCTATCGCTGAAAATCTTCCATCGCGACGGTCACCTGCCGCTATCGCGCCGCGTGCCGCTTCTGGAAAATCTCGGCTTCAGCGTCATCAGCGAACGCACCTTCGATGTCGGCGTGGTAAGCGGCGATGAAACCCGCACCATCGTTCTGCACGATATGGAACTGAAGGTACAGCAGGGCGTGAAGCTCGATCTGGGCGTCTACGGTCCCCGGCTGGAGGAAGCGTTCCTGGCGGCCTTCCACGGCACCGTCGATAATGACAACTTCAACCGGCTGATCCTTGCTGCGGGCCTCAGCGTGCGCGACGTGTCGGTGCTGCGCGCCTATGCGCGTTATCTGCGCCAGACGGGCATCGTCTATTCGCAGGAGCATATTTCCGAGACCTTGTTCAAATATCCGGCGATTGCGGCGAAGATTTTTGAGCTGTTTGCCCATGGCTTCGATCCGAAGCTGGGTGAAAAGCCGCGCCTGCGCAAATTGTCCGATCTGCACAAGGCCATCGAGACGGCACTGTCGGGCGTTCCCAATCTGGATGAGGATCGCACGCTTCGCCGTTACGTCAATGCGGTGGATTCGACCTTGCGCACCAACTATTTCCAGCGCAACGAGGATGGATCGCCAAAGGCGATGCTCGCCTTCAAATTCGATCCGAAGCTTCTGGATGGGCTACCTGATCCAAGACCGTTCCGTGAAATCTTCGTATACGGAACCGAAGTCGAGGGCGTGCATCTGCGCTTCGGCAAAGTAGCGCGCGGCGGTCTTCGCTGGTCGGATCGCGGGCAGGATTATCGCACCGAAGTGCTGGGTCTCGTCAAAGCCCAACAGGTCAAGAATGCGGTGATCGTGCCTGTGGGCGCCAAGGGCGGTTTCTTCCCAAAGAACCTGCCGGTTGGCGGCAACCGCGATGAAATCTTCAATGCGGGCAAGGAAGCCTACAAGACCTATATCCGCACGCTTCTGTCCATCACCGACAATATTGTCGGTGATGATATCGTGCCGCCTGCAGATACGCTCCGTTTGGATGGTGACGATCCCTATTTCGTCGTTGCTGCCGACAAGGGCACGGCAACCTTCTCCGACACGGCGAATGGTCTGGCGCGTGAGGCCGGTTTCTGGCTGGACGATGCGTTCGCCTCCGGCGGTTCTGCCGGTTACGACCACAAGAAGATGGGCATAACCGCGCGGGGTGCGTGGGAAACGGTGAAGCGGCATTTCCGCGAAATAGACACCGACATCCAGACAACGCCTTTCAAGGTGGTTGGCGTGGGTGACATGTCCGGCGACGTTTTCGGCAACGGCATGCTGCTGTCGGAAAAGATCGAGCTGATTGCGGCCTTCGACCACCGCGACATCTTCATCGATCCAACGCCTGATACCGATAAGTCCTTTGCCGAGCGCAAGCGCCTGTTCGACCTGCCGCGCTCCAGCTGGCAGGATTATGATCGCTCGACCCTGTCGCAGGGTGCGATGATCATTTCCCGCGCGGAAAAATCCGTGACGCTGACGCCGGAAGCGGTGGCTGCCATCGGCATCGATAAATCCGTCGCCACGCCATTCGAAATCATGACGGCGATCCTGAAGGCGCCTGCCGATCTTCTCTGGTTCGGCGGTATTGGGACCTATGTGAAGGCTGCGGTGGAAACCAATGCCGAAGTGGGTGACCGCGCCAATGATCCGATCCGTGTCAATGCAACGGAAGTGCGGGCCAAGGTCATCGGCGAAGGGGCCAATCTCGGTATTACTCAGAAGGCACGTATTGCCTATGCGCTGGCCGGTGGCCGATGCAACTCCGATGCCATCGACAATTCGGCGGGTGTCAACTCCTCCGACGTCGAGGTCAACATCAAGATCGCTCTGGCGTCTCCCGTCAATGATGGTCGTCTGACATTGCCCAAGCGCAACCAGCTTCTGGCCTCCATGACATCAGAAGTGGCGCAACTGGTGCTGCGCAACAATTACCTGCAATCTCTGGCCATTTCTCTGACCGAGCGTCGCGGTACGGAAAATCGTGAGGAACTCGGCCGTCTGATGGGCGCGCTGGAGGGGGCTGGGCAGCTGAACCGTAAGGTGGAAACTCTGCCCAACGATGCGGAGTTCAGCGAACGTTATGCAGCGGCCAAGCCGCTGACCCGGCCTGAAATCGGCGTTCTACTGTCCTATGCCAAGCTGACGCTGTTCGATACGCTGGTGGCCAGCACCTTGCCGGATGAGCCTTATCTCCAGCATCTTCTGACGGATTATTTCCCGAGCAAGATGCAGAAGACGTACGCTGCCGATATCACCGGCCACCGCCTGCACCGCGAGATCGTTGCGACCTCGCTCGCCAATCAGGTCGTCAATCGCGGCGGGCCAGGCTTCGTTCAGAAACTGGTCGATGCCAGCAGTTTGCTCGCGCCTGCGGTCGTCAAAGCTGCGATGATCGTCGAGGACGGTTTTGGTCTGAAGCGCCTGTGGAGCGAAATCGACAAGCTGGACGGACAAATCCCCGGTGAGGTCCAGAACGGCCTTTACGCTAATGTCGCACGCATCTTCACCGACGCGACGCGGCTCTATCTCCAGACGACGTCAACGGCGACAGGGTCGATGGTGGACGAAATCGAGGGGCTGAAGACGGCTATCAAGACGCTCTCGCCGGCTGCCGCCAGATACAAGGAAGAGATCGGCTTCAGCGAGATCGAGGGTGTCGCACCGGCATTGATCCGTGAGTTGGAAACGCTGTCGCTGCTGGTCTATGTGCCGGAAATCATGTTGATTGCGGAGCAGGCAAACACCACGCTTGCCCGCGCTGCTGAGAGCTATGCGGCAGTATCGGCTACCTTCCGTGTGGCAAGGCTTCTCGATGCAGGCCAGCGCGTGACGCCAGCCGATCATTATGAAAGCCTTGCGCTGCTGCGCAGCCAAGACCAGATCGCCTCCTCGCGTCGGCGCATCGTCATCTCGGCCCTGACGGAGCATGCCAAGGAAAAGAACCCGGTGCAGGCCTGGTATGCGGCAGATCGCGTGCGCGTCAACCGCATCGTCTCCGAACTTGGCGGCTTGAGCGATAGCGGCGAAACCAACCTCGCCCGTCTGACGGTTGCCGCCGGATTGCTTTCGGATATAGTCCAGGCTCGAAACGTCTGATATCAGACACATCACTGCCCGGCGTCATAGCCGGGCAGTTCAGCTTTTATTGAAACGGCCGAAAGGGTGACGAATGGCCTCCTCTTCCCTTGAGACCGGAGAAACCGTGACGAAGCGTGGCATCTGGGGCTGGATGCTGTTCGATTGGGCGGCTCAGCCCTTTTTCACGGTCGTGACCACCTTTATTTTTGGCCCCTATTTCGTTGCCCGGTTGACGGCGGATCCGATTTCCGCGCAGACGACATGGAGCAATATGGCGACGATTTCCTCCGTCATCATCGCCATTTTCTCGCCCATCCTCGGCTCGATTGCCGATCAGTCCGGATCGAGAAAGCCTTGGATCGCCTTCTTCGCAACGTTGAAAATCGCAAGCCTTGCGATGCTGTGGTTCGCCGCACCGGGATCGCCGATCATCTGGCCCGTGACCTTCATGATCATCGCGTCGATTGCCGCCGAATTTTCCATTGTCTTCAATGATTCCATGATGCCGCGGCTGACGACGCCGGAAAATGTCGGGCGTATTTCCAATACGGCCTGGGGCCTCGGCTATCTGGGCGGAATGGTCGTGCTGATCTTCGTGGTGCTGTTTCTGGCTGCCGCGCCGGGCAAGGGCGTGACGATCCTCGGCATTCCGCCGCTGTTCGGGCTCAATGCCGCAGCGGGGGAAGATGCGCGTATCACAGGGCCGATTGCCGCCGTCTGGTACTTCATTTTCATTCTGCCGATGTTTTTCTACACGCCCGATGTGAAGAAGGGTTTGCCGCTTGCCAGCGCCGTTCGCTCCGGCCTGTCGGAATTAAAAGCCACCTTGAAAGAGCTGAGGGGCCGCCCCGCCATCACCCGGTTTTTGATCGCGCGCATGCTCTATCAGGATGGCGTCAACGGCGTCATCATTCTGGGCGGCGCTTTCGCAGCCGGTCTGTTCGGCTGGGGCACGATGGAAATCGGCATTTACGGCATCATTCTCAATATCGTGGCGATAGGTAGCTGCATTGCCGCAGGCCGGGTCGATCAACGTCTGGGCTCGCGCAACACGGTGCTGATCAGCCTTACCCTGCTGGTTCTGGCGACCATCGGCATCGTTTCCACCCAGACAGAGTCCACATTGTTCGGCCTGCTCACGTTGCCGGTCGGCAGCAGTGAAGGGCTGTTTTCCACCGGTGCCGAAAAGGCCTATCTGGTCTATGGAATATTGATCGGTATCGCTTTTGGCCCGGTTCAGGCGTCTTCGCGGTCCTATCTTGCGCGCAATATCACGGTTGCCGAGGCGGGCCGGTATTTCGGGATCTATGCGCTGTCGGGTCGCGCCACCAGCTTCATGGCGACGCTCTCCTTTTCCATCGTCACCTATGTAACGGGCTCGGCGCATCTGGGCATGGCAACGCTGACGATTTTCCTCGGCGCGGGCTTCCTGTTGCTGATCGGCGTTCCCGAAAAGGCGCGTGTCGTTCAGAGCTGATCGAGCTTGGTCTGAAGCGTGCGCAGTTGCGCTTTCAGCTCATCGATCTCCGACGCATCAGGCTTCTTGGCTTCCTTCGGCACAGGCGGCATGGGGAAGGGTGTGAACACCTGCATGGCCTGCCGGAAAAGCTCCGTATTGCGCTTGACCTGCTCTTCCATGAAGCCGAACGGCGTGGAAAAATTCTTCGACACCGATGGGTCGCCGAAAGCCTTGGCCATATGGTCCTGCATCTGGCTTTGCTGTTCGGAAAACGTCTTCATCGAATGTTCGAGAAAGGTGGGCACGACCATCTGCATCTGGTCGCCATAATAGGAAATGAGTTGCCGCAGGAAGGCTGTGGGCAGAAGCGTATTGCCCGTCTTGGCTTCCTGTTCCACGATGATCTGCGTCAGGACCGCATGGGTAATGTCTTCTGACGTCTTGGCATCCTGAACTTTGAAATCCTCACCACGCTTGACCATCTTCGCGAGATCTTCCAGCGTCACATAGGTGCTGGTGCCGGTATTATAGAGCCGCCGGTTGGCATATTTCTTGATGATGGTCTCGCCGTTGTGTTTTGCCATGCTCGCCTCCTCGCGATGCTGGTATATTCTTTTTATCAGGTGTTTTTGCTCTTCCCGTCTTTAAGACTATGCTGAAATCAACCGTTCTGACAAACGGTTTGTGCGATGCAGCAGTCAATTTTTTGCGCAGCATTTTCGGTTTTTACTCTCGTGAAAGCGCAAAGCCTTCTCCTTCCACTTCCCTTGGGCGCCTTGCGATACGGATTTTGCATAGGGTTATTACGCAACATGATTTGACTTGATTTCCAAGCTTTGCCAGTCTCGCGCCGCAACATGGGAGGTTTCAATGCCGTCTTCGTCAATCGTCATCGTCAGCGCTGCACGTACGGCAGTGGGCTCCTTCAACGGCAGCTTTGCCAATACGCCCGCGCATGAACTGGGTGCCGCTGTCATTCAGGCTGTGCTGGAGCGCGCCGGTGTCGCGGCGGGCGAAGTCGATGAGGTCATTCTCGGACAGGTTCTGAGCGCAGGCGAGGGCCAGAACCCGGCACGTCAGGCGGCGATGAAGGCGGGCATCCCGCAGGAAGCCACCGCGTTTGGAATCAACCAGCTTTGCGGCTCCGGCTTGCGTTCCGTGGCGCTCGGCATGCAGCAGATTGCGACCGGCGATGCGTCGGTCATCATTGCTGGCGGTCAGGAATCCATGTCCATGGCACCGCATTGCGCGCATTTGCGCGGCGGCGTGAAGATGGGTGACTTCAAGATGGTCGATACCATGTTGAAGGATGGCCTGACGGATGCCTTTTACGGATATCACATGGGCATCACCGCCGAAAACATCGTCCGCCAGTGGCAACTTTCCCGCGACGAGCAGGACCAGTTTGCCGTGACATCGCAGAACCGCGCTGAGGCTGCACAGGCGGCGGGCCGCTTTGTCGATGAAATCGTGCCCTTCGTGATCAAGGGACGCAAGAGCGATGTTACCGTCGATGCGGATGAATATATCCGCGCCGGTGCTTCGCTCGATACCATGTCAAAACTGCGCCCGGCCTTCGACAAGGAAGGTACGGTCACGGCGGGTAACGCCTCCGGCCTCAATGATGGCGCTGCCGCCGTGTTGCTGATGACGGAAGCCGAGGCTGCCAAGCGCGGTCTTCAGCCGCTGGCGCGCATCGCGTCCTGGGCAACCGCTGGTGTCGACCCGCAGATCATGGGCACCGGCCCCATTCCCGCATCGCGCAAGGCGCTGGCCAAAGCGGGCTGGTCTGTTTCCGACCTCGATCTCGTTGAGGCCAATGAGGCTTTTGCGGCGCAATCCTGCGCGGTGGTGCGTGATCTTGGGCTGAACCCTGAGACCGTCAACGTCAACGGCGGTGCGATTGCCATCGGCCACCCGATTGGCGCATCGGGCGCGCGCGTCCTCAACACGCTTCTGTTCGAAATGAAGCGTCGCAGTGCAAAGAAGGGTCTGGTGACGCTGTGCATCGGCGGCGGCATGGGCGTTGCCATGTGCATTGAAGGTCTGTAACCGCGCCATCATCATTATGCCATTTTGAAATCCTTGTTTCCGCGCGTCATTATCGCAAAAGCGCTGCGCATTTTTTCGCGACATGCGCTAAAGGCTGACCGACACGAACAAAGGAGGCCTTGATGAGCCGGGTTGCGTTGATAACAGGCGGTACGAGCGGCATTGGTGCTGCCATCGCCAAGGCATTTCATGCTGCGGGCTACAGGGTTGCCGTCAATTACGCCTTCACGGAAGACCGTGCTGCGCAGTTCCGCCTGGAAACCGGCATTCCGGCCTATTGCTGGGATATCCGCGACTATGATGCCTGCGTGGCGGGTATCGCGCAGGTCGAGAGCGATATTGGTCCGGTCGAGATTCTGGTCAACAATGCCGGGATTACCCGCGATGCCATGTTTCACAAGATGACGCCGCAGCAATGGCGCGACGTGATCGACACCAATCTCACCGGCGCTTTCAACATGACCCACCCCGTGTGGCCCGGCATGCGCGAGCGCGGTTTCGGGCGGATCGTCAATATCTCGTCGATCAACGGCCAGAAAGGGCAGGCGGGGCAGGCCAATTATTCGGCGGCGAAGGCTGGCGATATCGGGCTGACCAAGGCGCTGGCGCAAGAGGGTGCTTCGCGCAACATCACCGTCAATGCCATTTGCCCCGGCTATATCGGCACGGAAATGGTGCGTGCCATTCCCCAGAATGTTCTGGATGAGCGCATCCTGCCGCACATTCCGGTCGGACGGCTGGGTGAACCGGAGGAAATCGCGCGTTGCGTTCTGTTTCTGGCCTCCGACGATGCGGGCTTTATTACAGGCTCCACGCTGACGGCCAATGGCGGCCAGTATTTCGTGTAAGATGATTGCCCTGTGTATAGAGCAGCAAAATCGGTAAACTTTCCGTGATCGAGCTGCTGCGATTTTGCCACGCTGACGAAAACTTGAACGGTGAACTCCACATGGAATTTTCGCCTAACCAAATGAAAATACGATGATTTTCGTTAAGTTTAGAACGACTCTAATATGTGAGTATCTTCAATATTAGATGTTTTTCTTGACAGCAACTGTCTCCTTTTGGTTTAAGAATGAAAACAACGTGTTGCGTCACACAGGCAATGATCCATGCTCGTTTGCAGCTGCAATTACATCACCGATAACGATATTCGCGACGTCATCAACGAGATGCTCGATGAGGACTGTTGGCAGTTGATCGTGCCTGCAAAAGTGTACCACGCAATGTCCAAGCGTGGCCGTTGCTGCGGCTGTTTCCCCACCGTTGTCGAACTGATTATCAAGACCACAGAAGAATATCATGCACGTCGGCACTCGACGGAAGCCGATGTTTTTGATTTTATGTCCCGCCTGAGACAATTGCATGAAGACAACAGGAGAGCGGACATTGAAAGGCGACACAAGAGTCATCGAGCAGCTTAACGAGGCATTGTTCCTCGAACTCGGTGCAGTCAACCAGTACTGGCTGCATTACCGACTGCTGAACGACTGGGGCTACACAAAGCTCGCCAAGAAAGAGCGTGCCGAATCCATCGAAGAGATGCAGCACGCCGACAAGATCATCGACCGTATCATCTTCCTCGAAGGCCACCCGAACCTTCAGACCGTTGCGCCGCTGCGTATCGGCCAGAACGTAAAGGAAGTTCTGGAAGCCGACCTCGCTGGCGAATACGACGCCCGCACGGCCTACAAGAAGTCGCGCGACATCTGTCATGATGCGGGTGACTATGTTTCGATGAAGCTGTTCGAAACCCTGCTTATCGATGAAGAAGGTCACATCGATTTCCTCGAAACCCAGCTCGACCTTCTGAACAAGATCGGTGAGGCCAAGTACGGCCAGCTCAACGCAGATTCTGCCGACGCTGCCGAATCCGAATAAGACGATCATTCTATTGAAAAAGGCGGCTCCCGGGCCGCCTTTTTGTTTATTTGTCCGAGAGATGTCGAAACTCTGCGACGACCTTCTCGTAAACGCCGCGCTTGAACGGCACGATCAGGTCCGGCAGGCTTTCCATGGGTTTCCAACCCCAGTCATCGAATTCCGCCGTGTGGCTTCCCGGCGGTGGGTTGATCTGGATTTCGCTCTCGTCACCTTCGAAGCGGAAGGCAAACCAGCGCTGGGTCTGGCCGCGATATTTGCCGCGCAGGCCGATGCCGATCAGTTGTGGCGGCAGGTCGTAATTGATCCAGTCCGGCGCTTCCGCCAGAAGCGTGACCGTCTTCATGCCCGTTTCCTCGTAAAGCTCACGAAGAGCGGCGGGAAGCGGGTTCTCGCCCTTGTCGATGCCGCCTTGTGGCATTTGCCATAGCTGCGGAGAGCCATCGAATTCCGAGTTCTCAGCCGAAATACGCCGCCCGGCCCAGACGAGCCCCTCTGCATTCAGAACCATGATTCCCACGCAGGGGCGATAGGGAAGATCGTCTGCCTTGATCGTCATCTCGAACCTCTTCATTGAACAGGTGAATGGATTACTGCGCGGGCTGCTCGGAAACAAGCGCGGAAACGCCTACGACCTCGATGCCGCGTCCTGCCGCTTCCACAGACCATTTGGAAATTGCGCCGATGCTCTCATCGAAGGCGGAGGCGACGCCGATTGCGGAGCCGTTACGGCGTGCGATACGCTCCAGATCGTCCAGCTTGCGCAGGATGGCGTTTTCGTTCACCTGATCGTCAAGCTGCAAATCGGCAAAGCCTGCCGGTGCTGAGAGCGCCTTGGCAATGGGTGCGCTTTTCGACTGGGCTGAGGAGCCATCGTCCAGGAACAGCAGGCCGCGCGCGCCGATATCGCGCATGACAGGCTCCAGCGCCTTGTCTTCAGCCATGAAGCGCCCGCCGAGATAATTCATGATGCCGGTGTAATTGGTGATCTTGGCCATGGACCGGTGCAGCCGTTCCAGATTGAGCTTGGCGGGATCGGATGCCAGCAGCGTGTCGGGCCCAGGATTGGTGCCGGGATAACCGAAGGGTTCGAAGGGAACCTGAAGCAGGATTTCGTGGCCCTTGCGGCGGCTTTCCTGCATCCAGCGTTGCAGGCTGTTGCCGCTGGCGGCAAAGCCAAGCGTGACTTCGGGAGGCAGATCGCGGATGGCCTTTTGCGTTCCGGTCTGGCTCAGCCCCAGCCCGCCGACGATGATGGCGATGCGTGTACCTCTGGCACCGGACCACGGACGGGCATATTGCTCCATCGGGCGCAGACCATCGGCGCTGACTTTCGGCAGCCTGCCAAAGGCGGAATCTTCCAGCAAATCCTCATTGGGCTGGGCTGCGATGCGGATGTCCTGCCCATAGGTCTGGCCACTCATCAGCACCGGGCCATCGGCATCGCGCGTGCGTGGTGAGAAGACCGAAACGACATTGCCATCCGGCATGGTGTTTCTTTGCACATTGGCGCCAGAGCGACCGCTCTGCGGCGAGAATGCACCGCCATTTCCAGCGCTGCTGTCTGCTTTTGCAATCTCGTCCGGGGTCGCCGCCGTGTCGTTCACAACGACATCAGGAGCGGTGGAGTTCTTTTCCAGATTGCCGGGAGACAGAGCGGTATAGACCGAAAGGCCGCCAATGCCTCCGATCACAATCACGCCCAGAGCCGCAAGCGCAGAAAAGCGCCGGAACGAGCCGGCGCTTTTTTTTCTCTGTCGACCCATGAGCGGTTTGCGCAGGTCTGAAGGCAATGAACTATCCGTGACTGACTGCGAGCGGAGAGAAAGAGCACCGGCTTGAGCCGATGCGCCCTCATCTTACTGCTTGTTGACGACAGCCTTTTCAGGGTTTGGCGGGAAGGACGGATCCGTCTTGGTGCCGTGGAAAAGGTCCAGCGCATAGTTGAGCTGGATATCGTCCTTGGCTTCTGGCGGCACATAGGCTGCGGAGCCCGAACCTTCTTCCGTCTCGCTCTGGCCCTGAATATGGCCACGCAGGCTGGATTCGCCTTCGGCACGCACGCGTCCCTGAAGCTCTTCCGGCAGCGGCTGGTCCACCTTGATGTCAGGCGTGATGCCCGTGCCCTGAATGGACTTGCCCGATGGCGTGTAATAGAGCGCCGTCGTCAGGCGAAGCGCACCGGTATCACCCAGTGGAATGATCGTCTGAACGGAGCCCTTGCCGAAGGAACGGGTCCCGAGAACCGTCGCACGACGAAGATCCTGAAGCGCACCGGCCACGATTTCAGACGCGGAGGCCGAACCGCCGTTGACGAGAACGATAACAGGCTTGCCGTCGGTCAGATCGCCAGCCGTTGCGTTGAAGCGGCGTGTCTCTTCCGGATTACGACCGCGGGTCGAAACGACCTCGCCGCGCTCAAGGAAGGCGTCGGAGACGTTGATCGCCTGATCGAGAAGACCGCCCGGATTGAGGCGCAGGTCAAGGACGTAGCCCTTCAGCTTATCAGCTGGAACGTCTTCTTTGATTTTCTTGATCGCCTTTTCGAGATCGTCATAGGTCTTTTCAGTGAAGGAGATAACGCGCAGATAACCGACATCGCCACCTTCGACACGCGACTTGACGGCGCGCACGGCGATGATTTCACGCATTACGCTGATGTCGAGCGGCTTGTCGGCGCCCTGACGGATGATCGTCAGCTTGATCGGTGTCTTGACCGCACCGCGCATCTTTTCCACGGCTTCCTCGAGCTTCAGGCCGCGAACTGGCTGACCGTCGATCTCCGAGATATAGTCACCGGCGAGAATGCCTGCCTTGGCAGCAGGTGTATCGTCCATCGGCGAGATGACCTTGACCAACTCGTTTTCCATCGTCACTTCGATGCCGAGACCGCCGAATTCACCCTTGGTCTGGGTGCGCATGTCGGTGGCGTCCTGCGCGTTCAGGAAGCTCGAATGCGGATCGAGCGAGCTCAGCATGCCGTTGATGGCGTTCTCGACCAGCTTCTTGTCGTCGGGTGGCGTCACATATTGAGCGCGCACGCGTTCGAACACGTCACCAAAAATCGACAGCTCCTTGTAGGTCGAAGGACCGGCAGCCTGTGCCGGCATGCTTGCCGAGTAGATAACGCTCATCGCCGTGGCACCCATAAGTCCACCGATGAGGAGAAGTGAAGCCTTACGAATCATTGCGCGCCCTTCCGGTATTTTTTGCGGTCCACCAAGGTTGAGAATCAACCGGTACGCCGTCTTTCCTGAATTCAATGTAAAGCGTCGGCCTGTCAGTTTCCAGCGCCAATGCAGCGGCACTTGCCACTCTTTTTGCGCCCATGGAGGCAATGGGTTCACCAGAGAACACAAACATACCCTGCCTCGTCCTCACATTATCCATGCCTGTCAGCACCAGATGATAACCGTCACCGGCATTGAGAATAATCATGCGGCCATAACTGCGAAATTCCCCGGCAAAAACGACGAACCCATCAGCAGGCGCAGTCACCAGTGCCTCGGGGCCGGTTGCAATGACGATTCCCTTGGAAAAATGCCCTGTTCCGTCGGCATCACCGAACTTTCGCAGCACATCGCCAGAGACCGGCATGGCCAGTTTACCCTTCAGACTCGAAAACGGATATGCGGGCGCAATGCGGTTTTTATCGGGCATTCCGGCGTCGGTTTGGGCCTGTACTTTATCCCGTTCGGACTGCGATAAAGCGGCCAGTCTTTCCTGCTCCAGACGCTCTTTTTCTTTTGCCTCACGCACGGAGGAAATCTCGCTTTCAAGCGATGAAACCAGCCCTTCGAGACTGGTTGCCTTGCTCGCAAGTTCTTCAGAACGCTTGCGTTCTGCGTCCAGCTCGCTTGCCGTTTGCGTGTTGCGTTTCTCGTTTTCGAGCCGCAGAAGATCGAGCCGCTTTTCTTCTTCGAGGCTCGCGGTCATCGTATCGGTCAGCTGTTGTTTTTCGCCCGCGATGGCCTGACGCAGGTCGGTCAACTCTTTGAGAGCAGAAACCAGCTTGTCGGTCTCCGAGCGGATGCCCGGAACGACTGCGCCCAGCAGAATGGCGCTGCGCACGGATGCCAGTGCATCTTCCGGCGAAACGAGAAGAGCAGGCGGCGGATTGCGGCCCATTCGTTGTAGTGCAGCCAGCACTTCTGCCAGAACGCCGCGCCGTTCGCGCAGGGACGCCTTGACCTCATCTTCGCGAATGCCAAGCTTGGCAAGGCGGTCTTCACCATCGCTGATCTTGGCTTCCAGATCCTTGCGACGCGCAGCCGAAGCGATCAGCTCGTCCTTGATACGGGCCGTATCCTGATTGAGCGCTGCAATACTGTCTTGCAGCTGACGGGATTTGTCTTCGGACAGGCCGATACTATCGACCAGTTCCTGCAAATCCTCCCGGTTCTGGTCACGGCGTTTTTCAAGCGCATCGAGATCGTTTGGCTGTTGGGCCGCACCCTCTGTCGTGGCTGGCGCAACGTCTTCCTGAGCCCATGCGCGAAGAGCCGGATAGGCGGCGACCATGCAGGCAGCAAGGATCGCGCCCGAAAGGGTCGTCCACCTGTGTCTGCCGGGTGCATCTGCCATGGAATATGTCTAACCGTCGAAAAGATTGGCGACCATACGCTGCTTCGGCGCGTCGCGCCAAGAGGGTCATCACCGGACTAGGCAATATGATGGCCGGATTTGAGACGAGAGCGTGTCGAATAATAATTTTCTTGTAGAATTGACAACGTGTCATTCCAGGCGAACAGATTTCTTATGTTAAATTAGAAGTGATACGGTTTAGATGATCTCGATATCGGTTGCTAAGGAGGCTTTTCCTGAAATTGGGGGCGTCTCTAACCCAGCAGTGCTCTGCAACGGTGAAGAGGCATTTGTTTGCTATAAGGTTTCACATCGCGAAGGACGCGGTAACGCCCTGCTCAAATTTAGCGATGTTATCGATTTCCGTTTAACGCCGCTGAACACTGAGCGGCTAGATTCATTCCGCTATTTAATTAGCCCTTGGCAATTTAACGAGGTATTCGGTGGCGACCAAGTCGCCCGATGGAAGGCATTTGATCCAAGATTTTGGCTAATATCTTTTAACGATGTTGTTATCGAGATCCTATTTGGCACCGTGTGCATGATACTCCGTGACGAAGAAAATTTTTCACCGCAAAAAACATTGCTTAGCGCCCTAATCGAAGAGCAAGTTTAAACGCGGTGATAGGGATGGCCGGATAGGATCGTCACCGCGCGATAAAGCTGTTCTGCAATTAGAATTCGCACGAGTTGATGCGGCCAGGTGAGTTTGCCGAGACACAGGGTGGCGGAGGCCTTGTCGTAAAGCGATGGGTCAAGTCCATCCGCGCCGCCGATAGCGATCACCAGATCGCGCTTGCCGCTGTCTCGCATATTGCCGAACAGATCGGCAAAGGCCGGGCTGTCGAGCGCCTTGCCGCGCTCGTCGAGAAGAATGAGGGCTGCGCCGTCAGCCAGATGTTTTTCCAGCATCGCAGCTTCCTCACGCTTGCGCGTTTCGGCGTTGGAGGCGCGGCTTTCCGCCACCTCTATGACACGGGAAAATTCGAGACCGATGGCCGGTCCCGTTTTGGCGAAACGGTCCATATAGCGCGACGCAAGATCTTTTTCAGGGCCGGATTTGAGCCGTCCCACCGCAAAAATCGAAATCCGCATTCACACATCCATCCGTTTCGCAAACTCAATCGTTTGCGTATCTATCAGGACAGGCTGCGGATTTCTATGCGGCCGATGCGGCGCATCGGCCTTGAAACCGCATCAATGCAGCGTTTCTTCCTCGATGTCAGGGGCGGCCCACATCTTTTCGATGTTGTAGAACGCTCGGACTTCGGGACGGAACACATGGATGATGACATCGCCTGCGTCGATCACGACCCAGTCACCGGCTTCTAAGCCTTCGACGCGGGAGTGACCGAAGCCCTCATCCTTCATATCGGAGATGAGATGCTCGCAAATGGCCGAGACATGCCTGTTGGATCGCCCGGAGACCACAACCATGTAGTCCGCAAGCGCCGATTTTCCGGCAATGTTCAGGTAAACGATATCTTCTGCTTTGGAGTCCTCTACGCTTGCGAGGACGGTTCCGAGGGCACGACGGGCAGCATCAACGCCACTCTCCATGCTCTTTGGGATAGCGCTGAAAGCTCTTCCCTTGGTGTGTACTGTTGTCAGTGGTTTCCCTTTCCGAAATGACAAACCAGATACTGCGCAGCGATTCTTAACGCCACACAGTAAAGTTGGCATCAAAGCGTTAAGTTTTCAAGATGTGGGGACGCAATCCGCACGTCATACTTTATCTATGACCGTTGCGCAGCGCCGTGGAACTGAGCGTCGAGCGCGGTCCGTGGATGAAAACCCAGGCGGGCGCGGTCTTGGTCCACAAAACACCGGCATCGTCTTCATCCACCCGCGCATGGCTGAAAGCCTGCGCCATGGTGGAGGACAGATAGGCCAAGGTCGCGCCGGGCCGGTCGATGACGGCAATCGGGAAGGTTTCAGCGATCTTGCGCCATTTCTGCCAGCGATGGAATGTGCGCAGATTATCCGCGCCCATGATCCAGATGAAATGCACATGAGGATTTCTGGCCTTGATCTTCGCCAGCGTATTGGCCGTGTAACTGATGCCGAGCGATTGCTCGAACGCCGTGACCTTGACGCGCGGATCGCTGATCAGCTTTTCGCAGGCCTCGATGCGGGTTTTCAGCGGTGCAAGCTCTGCCTTGTTTTTCAAGGGATTGCCGGGTGTGACCATCCACCACAGCTGATCAAGGCCGAGACGCCTCAGTGCGATTTCGGCAACCAGCGCATGGCCCGCATGGGGTGGATTGAAGGACCCGCCGAACAGGCCGATGACCATGCCGCGCTCCGTGTGCGGCATGGTAAGGTGGTGCTTGTCCAGACCGGTATCGTCAGTCACATATCATGTCCGCGTCTGGCCGGTGCCATGCACACGGTATTTGAAGGACGTCAGCTGTTCGACACCGACAGGGCCTCGCGCATGCATCTTGCCGGTGGCAATACCGATTTCTCCGCCCATGCCGAACTCGCCGCCATCGGCAAATTGCGTCGAGGCATTGTGCAGCAGGATGGCGGAATCGATTTCGTTGAAGAAACGTTCGACCACGCTGGAATCTTCCGCAATCACTGCTTCGGTGTGATTGGACGAGTATGTGCCGATATGTTCGATGGCACCTGAGATACCATCCACGACGTTGACCGAAATAATGGCGTCGAGATATTCCGTGCGCCAGTCTTCTTCCGTCGCGGCTTTCACGCCTTCGACGGCTTTCTGCACGATCTCGGAGCCACGCACCTCGCATCCGGCATCGAGCAAAACTCGGACCAGTGGTTCGAGATGCGTCGATACGGCAGCGGCATCGACCAGCAGCGTTTCTGCAGAGCCGCAAATGCCGGTACGACGCATCTTGGCGTTCAGTACGATGTTTTTCGCCATGTCCAGATCAGCGGATTGATCTACATAGACGTGGCAGATGCCTTCCAAATGCGCGAAGACGGGAACGCGCGCTTCAGACTGCACGCGCGCAACGAGGCTTTTGCCGCCGCGCGGAACGATCACATCCACCGTGCCGCCCAGTCCGCCGAGCAGACTGCCGACGGCGGCGCGGTCCGTGACGGGCACGAGTTGGATCGCATGCTCTGGAAGTCCTGCGATCTTCAAACCTTCAACGAGGCAGGCATGGATAGCGCGCGATGAATATTGCGAATCCGAACCACCACGCAGGATCACGGCGTTGCCAGCCTTGAGGCACAGCGCGCCCGCATCCGCCGTCACATTGGGGCGGCTTTCATAGATAACGCCGATGACGCCCAGCGGGGTTCTGACGCGCTCGATCTTCAGGCCATTGGGGCGATCCCAGGCAGCGATGACCTCACCGACGGGATCGGCAAGGGCTGCGATGGAACGAATGCCATCGGCAATGCTTGCGATCCGTGCATCGTCCAGTTTCAGCCGGTCGATAAAGGAGGCAGCAACGCCTGAACTTTCGGCAGCAGCAAGGTCTCTGACATTGGCGTCGAGAATTCTGTCCTTCGAAGCCTCGATGGCAGAGGCCATGGCCAGCAAAGCGCGGTTTTTCTGATCCGCGCTGGCGATGGACAACGGTCGCGAAGCAGCTTTTGCCTGAGCGCCGATGGACATCATCAACGTTTCAACATCATGGCTCTGCTTCACGGCCTGTTCAGGCATCGACTTCATCCTTCTTCGTATCGTTTATTTTGACGGAGATACCCGTCATCACCAGATCGTCGCGATGGATCATCGCGGCGCGACCGACATAACCGAGGATCGCCTCGATCTCGTTGGACTTGTGGCCGTTGATCTGCCGTGCCTCTTCGGCATCGTAACCGGCAAGACCACGGGCAATCTCGCGACCCTGCGCGCCCACGATGGCGACGGCGTCACCGCGACCGAAATTGCCTTTCACCAGCGTCACACCGGCGGGCAAGAGACTTTTTCCGGCGTAAAGCGCCTTTTCCGCACCTGCATCCACATGCAGTTCGCCAGCAGGTTGAAGCTGCCCGGCAATCCAAGTCTTGCGGGCTGTGACGGGCGTGCCCGATGGTGCAAACCATGAGGAGCGCGCGCCGTTTTCGATGGCTTTCAGCGGATTGAGCGTCTTGCCCGACGCGATGATCATGCCGCAACCGGCTGCTGTCGAAATCTTGCCTGCATCGATTTTGGTGCGCATGCCGCCGCGCGATAGTTCGGATGCAGCACCGCCTGCCATGGCTTCGATCTCAGGTGTGATTTCGGCAATGGTTTCCAGAAACCGGGCGTCGGGATCAAGATGCGGCGGTGCGGTGTAAAGCCCGTCAATGTCGGATAGCAGGACCAGAAGGTCCGCGCCCGTCATGGTCGCCACGCGTGCTGCCAGACGGTCATTGTCGCCATAGCGAATTTCCGTCGTCGCCACCGTGTCGTTTTCGTTGATGATCGGGATCGCACCGATCTTGAGCAGCTGGTTGATGGTCGCGCGCGCGTTGAGATAACGACGACGCTCTTCCGTGTCAGACAGCGTCAGCAGAATTTGTCCGGCGACGATCTCGTGCTTGGACAGGCTTTCCGACCATGCCCGTGCCAGCGCGATCTGGCCAACAGCCGCCGCCGCCTGGCTTTCTTCCAGCTTCAAGGCGCCGGAGGGCAGGCCAAGAACGGTGCGACCCAGCGCAATCGCTCCTGACGATACGACCTGCACATCCGCGCCGTTCTTTTTCAGCGCCGCGATATCCTCGCAGATTGCATCCAGCCAATCGATCTTGAGGCCGCTCTTGCGGTCAACCAGCAGGGCAGAACCGATCTTGATGACGATGCGGTGATGTTTGCCGAGAGGTTTTCGCGCCGATGTCATAGGCGGTCGTCTCCATCCTCGATCTCGTCTTCGACAGGCATGGAACGGTCAGGCATGGCGGTGCTGCCGCCACGGCTATCGGAGACGATGATGTCGCGTAGTTCGCGCAGGGCTTCCAGCATGCCGATATGGGCCGCGGCAGACAGAAGAAGCGGTGGACGGCCACAGGCCTTCTCCAGTTCCTTTGCCTTCTTCTTCAGCTCTTTTTCGTCGAGAACATCGATCTGCGAAAGCGCCACAATTTCAGGCTTTTCCGTCAGGCCGCCGCCATAGGCATCAAGCTCTTTCTTGACCGTCTTATAGGCCTTGCCGACATTCTCTTCCTGCGCCGAAACGAGGTGCAGCAGAACGCGGGTGCGCTCGACATGGCCGAGGAAACGGTCGCCAATGCCAACACCTTCATGCGCGCCCTCGATCAGGCCGGGAATGTCGGCCAGAATGAATTCACGTCCATCGATGGTGGCAACGCCGAGATTCGGGTGCAGCGTGGTGAAGGGGTAGTTGGCGATCTTGGGGCGCGCGCGCGTGACCGTGGCCAGGAAGGTGGACTTGCCCGCATTGGGCAGACCGACCAGACCGGCATCGGCAATCAGCTTCAGGCGAAGCCAGACCGTCTTTTCCTCGCCCGCAAGGCCCGGGTTGGCATGGGTCGGCGCCTGATTGGTGGAGGACTTGAAATAGGCATTGCCGAAACCACCGTTACCACCGGCGGCCAGACGGAAACGCTGGCCTTCCTTGGTCAGGTCGATGATCAGCGTTTCGTTGTCTTCTTCGAAGATTTGCGTACCGACGGGCACGCGCAGAACGACATCAGCGCCCTTGGCGCCGGTGCGGGTCTTGCCCATACCGTGCTGGCCGATGGTGGCCTTGAAGTGCTGCTGGAAGCGGAAGTCGATCAGCGTGTTGAGGCCATTGACGACCTCGACCCAGACGTCACCGCCACGTCCGCCATCACCGCCGTCAGGGCCACCGAACTCGATGAACTTTTCGCGCCGGAAGGATACGGCACCCGCGCCGCCATCGCCGGAGCGAATATAAACTTTTGCTTCATCGAGAAATTTCATCGTCTTGGCCGTTCTGTCAGCTTAGTGGCAATTCCAGCAAAGGTTTGCGGTCTTGCTTTTTTAAAAAAGGATCTGCCGATCCAAATATAGGCGCAGGCTCTCAAGGTCAAAGATTATCGTGGCGTGAGAGCCGATAGGGCAAGGCCGGTTTGTGATGAAACCGGCCTCGTTTCGATTTCTTCACGGTCGGGCCGCGCGAAATGCCTCTGCGGTCAGTGCGGTATCCAGATGCGTGACCATGCTTGCCCGGGCAACCGCATAGACCTCCTTGCATCCGTTGATGTGGAAACCGAGCTTGTCCTGTACCCGCAACGAGGCAGGATTGTCTGCAAACACGCCGGAATAGAGCACTTCGCCGGGCTTTCGCTCGAAGAAATGCTCAACGACCGCAGCCACGGCTTCAGTCATGTAGCCCTTGCCCCAATGGCCGCGACCGAGCCAATAGCCAAGACGCCACTCGTCATGAAGCCGTTCGATCGAGACGACGCCGATCAGCGTGTCGCCGCCGCAGGTTATGGCAAAATCCCAGTCAGGCAGGGTGCCGGACGTGCGAAGGATCAGCCATTCCAGCGCATCCTGCTTGTAATAGGGTGCTGGAACCCGCGCCAACATGCGCGTGACCTCAAAATCGCTCAACGATTCCGCAATGCTGCCCGCATCCGAAAGGCGCTGCGGGCGCAGCACCAGACGGGTGGTCTTCAATGTCGGGCAGGGGCTTTGCGAAGCCGCTGTCGCGGCGGCTGGAGACCGCATCGATTGAGCCGTCCTCATCGCATATCTCCCCAGCTTCTGAGCGATACCCATGTCTTGCGATCCAGCCTGTACCATTCGACCGGAACCATGCCGCCAAGCGCGAGCGAACCGACCATGCCGGAACCCTGAAGCTGAAAACCGCACTTTTGTATGACGCGGCGCGACGCGATGTTGGTGACCCGGCAACGGGCATCGATCTGCTCGATGTCCCGCGTGCGGAAGGCCATGTCGATCAGGGCATGGGCGGCTTCGGTGGTGTAGCCGTTGTTCCAGTAAGGTTCGCCCAGCCAGTAGCCCATTTCGAGCGTCTTGCCGTCTTCCTGCGGTTCCAGCCCGCAGCAGCCCATAAACTCGCCGTTCTCCATGCGGGTAATCGCATAGACGCACTTGCCAATCTCGCCCACTTTTGCACGTCGCACGAAATCCGCGGCGTCTTTGGCCGTGTAAGGGTGCGGCATACGCGACACCATGGTCGCAATATTGGCGTTGTTGGCAAGATGGGCAAGGGCGTCAATGTCTTCTTCGTGGGGCGCGCGCATAACAAGCCTTGACGATAATAAGACGGGGCAATCGCTCCTTGACCGATCGGGTCTCGGCCGTTCTTCGGGTGACCGTGATTGGTCTACCCTTAACAATTCAGCTTGCATGGTTCAGTCCCTCCATGAGGTTAAGAAAAAAGGGGAGTTGGGTGGTGCCCCAACTCCCCTTTTTTGTGACTGAACCTGTTACGTCTCAGCCGGGTCATTGGGACACCGGCTGCATATGACGCTACCGGCTTATTCTGCTGCTTCCGCTTTCGGTGCCACAGACACGTATACGCGGCCATTGCCCTTCGTGCGGAAGGATACATTACCGGCGGTAAGCGCGAAAATCGTGTGGTCCTTGCCGAGGCCGACATTGGCGCCCGGATGCCACTGCGTGCCGCGCTGGCGCAGAATAATGTTGCCTGGAATGACAGCTTCGCCGCCGAACTTCTTTACGCCAAGGCGCTTGGAGTTGGAATCGCGACCGTTACGCGAAGAACCACCAGCTTTTTTATGTGCCATTGGATTGCTCCTTTAAACCTAGTTTCCCGTGTCGCGCCGATTAGGCAGCAACGATGTCCGTGATGCGGACGACGGTGTGATGCTGACGATGACCGCGCGTACGCTTGGAGTTCTGACGACGACGCTTCTTGAAGGCGATGACCTTCTTGCCGCGATTGTGTTCGACAACTTCGGCCTTGACCGTTGCGCCTGCAACGAAAGGTGCGCCGAACTGTGCGTCAGCGCCAACGCCGATCACGAGAACTTCGGTGAATTCTACAGTTGCGCCAGCGGCTGCTTCCAACTTTTCAATTGTGAGCACGTCGTTGGCCGCTACGCGGTACTGCTTACCGCCGGTCTTGATGACTGCGAACATTTTTTATCCTTTCATGTTCGTTCCGGCTCTGCGCGCAAATGCGTGCTGGCCGTCTTTTTATCAGTCGAATAGCGGAGATTTGGGAGGTTCGAGACCTCTTGAAACCCTGCCGGTGAAACCGCTTTTGACAAAGCGATGCAAACAGAAGGCGCAATACGCCATCAATTTGCGTGTGGGATATGCGAGGAGGCCGTTTCTGTCAAGATCATGAGAGCCTGAAAAATAACCCTTATGAGCAAGATTCTAGGGCGATTTTGCTGCTTGTGGCAAAGAGGCCTCGAAATTTTTGCGGCAAGGGTTTATATGGGCCTCACAACAAGGAGCAGAAATGGCCCGCATAGACAAAACCGACGATTGGCGGGATCGCCACGCGCCGACAATTTCAGCGTTCGAATCGCTTGCCATCGAGGCATATGGCCATCTGCCGGAAGAGTTTCGCGCACTGACCAAGGACCTCGTCATCGAGATCGCGGATTTCCCGACCGATGAAGTGTTCGAGGATATGGCACTCGAAACGCCGTTCGATCTGCTCGGCCTGTTCGAAGGTCGCGGCATCTCCGAGCGTTTCACCATGGAAACCGGCGAGATGGTGAACCGCATCACCCTGTATCGCCGTCCGATCCTGGATTACTGGGCCGAGAACGAGGAAACGCTGGGCGACATCATCACCCACGTCCTCATCCACGAAATCGGCCACCATTTCGGCCTGTCGGATGACGACATGGAGCGCATCGAAGAGAGCGCCGACGAGGCAGCGACGGATCGTTGATCCGCCGTTGCGTCACCGTTTTGGGCCTTACTGTTCGCCCAGCTTCATATCCGGGTGGTATTCCTTACCTTCGACAGTCTTGATGACCGGCTGGCCGCAATGCATGACGCCTGTTGCCGCGTTGAAAGCATAGGTGGGGGAGCCAGCCAGTTCCCAGCCCTTGTTGAGGGCTTCGGTGACGCGGTGACAAAATTTCGCGTCGTCGGGACCGGTGATGAAACGATAGACTTTCATGGTTTTTCTGCCTTTCTCTGATCGATGATCTCGGCCATCGCCACAAGCCTTTCGGCCTGGCCGACATGCAGCCTTTCGATCATGCGTCCGTTGGAATTGATGACGTTCAATCCCACAGATTCCGGTTTTGCGAAAGCCGCAATAATCTCGCGGGCTTCTTGCAACGCCTCTTGCTCGGGCGCAAACGCGCGGTTTGCGGCATCGATCTGGGCTGGGTGGATCAGCATCTTGCCATCGAAACCCATGGAGCGGCCCTGCTCGCATTCTGCGGCAAAGGCATCGAGATCGCGGAAATCATTGGAGACGCTGTCGATGACATCGAGCCCATAGGCACGCGCCGCCAACACGACCTGCATCAGCCACGGCACGAGATAGGTGCGGCGTACTTCAGCGGGAACGCGGGTTTCCTTGCGCAGATCGTTGAGACCGACCACGAAGGCGCCGAGCCGGGCCGCTTGCGTGTGCGAGGATTCGGCAATGGCTGCGGCGTTCAGGACACCCTTCGGCGTCTCGATCATCGCCCAGATTTTGATATTCTCCGGTGCGTCGGCTTCTGCCAGAAGCTCCGCCACATCCTGAATATGGGAAGGCTGTTCCACTTTCGGCAAAAGGATCGCACTCGGCGCGCATTCCAAGGCCGCCTTCAAGTCCCGTTGTCCGACATTGGTCGAAGCGGGATTGATGCGGATAATGGTTTCGAGACCAGCCAGCGGTGTCTCTTTGAAGAAGGTCAGGAGATTGTCACGCGCCTCGTCCTTCAGATCGGGTGCGACCGAATCTTCCAGATCGAAAATGACACCATCGCAATCGAGCGCCTTGAGTTTTGCAAGTGCGCGCAGGTTTATGGCAGGCACCGACAGAAGCGAGCGGCGTGGGCGAACAGTATTGCTAAAATAAAAATCGGCCATGCCGCACTTGTGTCAACCTTTTGTGACATTCGCAAGCAGATAGGCGATGTGCATCCTCTTGCAAGCAGCGCAAAGAAGGCCCACATTCGTTTGGACAGAAAGGTTTGAACCATGCAGGGCATTCGTACATTCTTCATCGTGGCTTCCAGCATCGCAGTTCTGGCTCTTGCCGCTCTTTTCACCGCATCCTTGACGGTTGCATTGGTGGGCACCTTGGCCGTGCTCAGCGCGGTCCGGCTCTTTTCGGCCCGCCTCAAACCAGCTCCCATTCCCGTCAATCCGCGCCATCGCGAACAGCAGAATATGCGCGTGTGGAACGATGGTCGCGGCACCATCATCGACCTCTGATCCAAGACGTCTTTCTATAGCCGTCTGAGATTGGTCGCGGGCTCCAAGGCGAGCCCGTCACCTTCGTGACTTCCTACACGACATCGATATTGGGACGGCTGCCTTGAGTGCAAAGTGTTTGCTGCTCGGCTGCCGGTTGCTACATCGGGACAAACCCCTAGAAATCAGTGAAGCGAATTTATGCAAACCGGTGCAGCGGATGACGACTTTCGTCGTATCCGGTCATGTCGTGTTGCAATGCCGTGGCTTTCAAAGTATCGACATGCCAGTTCAACCCACCTAATCGAGGGAAGCGAATGCGTATCGATGCAATTTCTATCGGCAAGAACCCGCCGGATGACGTCAATGTGATCGTCGAGGTGCCGGTTGGCGGCCACCCGATCAAGTACGAGATGGACAAGGAAGCGGGCGCTCTGATCGTTGACCGATTCCTCTACACCCCGATGACCTATCCGGGTAACTACGGCTTCGTGCCGCACACGCTTTCCGAAGATGGCGATCCGATTGATGTTCTGATCTGCAACACACGTCCGCTGGTTCCCGGCTGCGTGATCAATGTGCGCCCCATCGGCGTGATGATCATGGAAGACGATGGCGGCAAGGACGAGAAGATTCTCGCCGTACCAGCGCCAAAGCTGACCCAGCGTTACGACAAGGTCCGCAACTACACCGACCTGCCGGAAATCACGCTGAAGCAGATCGAGCACTTCTTCGAGCACTACAAGGATCTGGAGCCAGGCAAGTGGGTGAAGATGGGCGGCTGGCAGGATGTCGACGTTGCCCGCAAGCTGATCGTCGAAGCCATCGAGCGCTACAAGGCTCAGGCCTGATTTCAGCCCTTGAGGCCAAATAGAAAATCCTCCGGCTCGGTAATCGATCCGGAGGATTTTTTGTTTGTCGGTATCGCTGAAGCTCAGGCAACCAGCGGGTAGATGGTGTTCCACATCAGCGAGCGGATGAAGAAGATGATGAGCAGCAGAATGATCGGCGAGATATCGATGCCGCCGAGGTTCGGCAGAATGCGACGGATGGGCCGCAGAGCTGGTTCCGTGACGTTATACAGGAAGCTGCCAATCGCGCCGACGAACTGGTTCGAAGAATTGATGACATTGAAGGCGTAGAGCCAGGAGAAGATCGCGCTGGCAATCAACACCCAGGTGTAAAGGTTCAAAGCCAGATCTATTGTCTGAAACAGGGCAAGCATCAATGTCTCCATTCGTTGTTGGATGACATTTAGACATTAGCGCATCAACCGGCAAGTGGGGCGTGTATCGACAAGCCCTGTAAAACAAGGCAAATCACGCGCCCTCATAACAACCCAGAAGAAGATCGCTCGGGCGTTGGATCAGGCAGCACTGCCGCGACCCCCGTGACGTGTTCAATGATGGGGCAGGGCTCGTCGATCCCTGGTCTCAACATGTATCGATTTGGATATCCGTGCCATTTTGAAGCGATTGTCATCCACGTTCGTCCTAAATGTCAGGCGGTCTGTGGATGTTAAATCTTCATTAACGATCGCGTGAGGGCATTTCAGATTTCGGGCCATTTTGCTGCATCGAACCATTAAAATGCGAGCAACCCATGAAACGGGCTGATTCGATTTGCTGAAGGTGTTCCATGATGGATTCAGATGACAGTGCTACGCCTTTCTCCTGGCCTGCTATCGGTGCGGGCTTTAGCCAGCCCTATAGCGTTGGTGTTTCCAGACATTTGCCCGCTGTGTCTGCTGTGCAGGCGGTGCGCACGCAACTGACCGACTGGGGCCAGCCTGTCCATGAGGGCGCGCGCGTCATCGCGGCTTCGCCACAGGCGGCGGGCAGAAGCTATGAGGAAATTCCGCTGACCATGGAAGTGGTGATTGGTCAGGCTCAGCTTCCCGTCTCCGCGCTCATGTCGCTGACGCGGGATCAGGTCATTCTGCTGAACAAGCGGTTTGGCGATCCGGTGGAGATCAGGGTCAACGGGCAGATGATTGGCCGGGGTGAGATCGTTTCCGATCACCACGACAACATCATCGGCGTCAAGCTGACGGAAGTGCTGCGCAGCTAATCCGCTTATCTCTGCGGCACGCCGTCAAAGACCATATCGAGAAAATGCGATAGCCAGACCCGCAGGGCGGTATCGAACATCATGCGGCCTTCCAGATGCTGGCTGCCGACCTGAGCGTTCGGCATGCCGAAGCGTTCTGCGCCACGGACCACCCAGCTCTGCATCATCGCGCGGGTGAGTTCTGCGTGGAATTGCAGGCCCCAGGCGTTTTTGCCATATCGAAATGCCTGGTTGGGATAGGTCTCGCCCGATGCCAGCAGATCGGCGCCATGGGGCAGCTCAAAGCCTTCCTTGTGGAAGTGATAGACCATTTGCGGCCAGTGCTTCATCAGAAGCCGGCCTTTCTCCGTGGTTTGCAGCGGGTACCAGCCGATTTCGACCTTGCCCTCCTTATGCGGCTGAACCTTGCCGCCCAGATGTTTGGAGAGCATTTGCGCACCAAGGCAGATGCCGAGGAAAGGTTTGTTTTCCTTCAGTGGCACCTGCAGCCAGTCGATTTCCGTCTTGATGAAGGGCTCTGGGTCGTTGGCGCTCATTGGGCCGCCGAAAATCACCGCGCCTTTATGAGCAGCGAGTGAGGCTGGCAGGGCGTCGCCCAAGGCCGGACGGCGGATATCCAGCCGGTAGCCTTTTTCGACCAGCATCTGGCCGACCCTGCCGGGTGTGGATCTTTCCTGATGGAGGACGATCAATATGCTGTCTTGTCTGCCCTTTTGACAGGATGGGTCAAACAGCATCTTCTTGTTTTTCGCTTTCTTCAGGGATGTTCTTATGGGTCGCCGCTTGCTGACGCTGCAGAACGCGATCACGGACGGACACGCCCAGAAGATCGGCCACACGCCAGATGACGTGGTCTTCCATCTCGTTGCGCTCTCCATCGGCGTAGACGATATCCCAGAGGATGCCGATCAGCTCGATGCGTTTTTCCTCGTCCAGATGGCGGCGGATATCAGCGGTGAAGCGATAATAATCAACGGCTTCCCGGCCAGCCTCGCGGCCCGCTTCCATGAGAGCATCCAGCTTGCCGGAACTGAGCTGATAATGTTCCTGAAGCAGTTCCCGCAGGCGCTGGCGTTCAACCTTAGACACGGTGCCGTCTGCTTCCATCACCTGAAAGCAAAGCGCTGCGATGGCGACCCGCAGATCATCCGGTGGAAAATCCTTGGACGATCCGCTTTGGGTGAGGTTCTGGAAAAACGACTGGATATGTTCGAACATGGCTTTCCTTCAATCCGGTCAAAATAGCTTCAGGCGCGTTTTTTCGTCCGGCTCCGGGTTGGGCTTCTTCACACCCGGATCGTCCGGCAGGCCGCCGAAAAAGGCTACGGCTTCCGGCTGTTTTTTGTCAGCGGGCTTGGCGATATCGCTCTTCGGCGTGACCGCCTTTTCGACCACAGCCGGTTTGCTTTCAGCCACGATCACCGGCTCGGCCTTCGCAGGCACGGGAATCTCGATGATTTTCTCACGGATCTCCGGCTTGGCAATATCGGGCAAGGAGGAAATCGCCTGATCGACGCTCACATCCTCGACAGGGCCTTCGACCTGTCCAAAGGGCATTTTCCATTCGAAGGCATCCAGCCGTCCGGTGACAGGTGACGCGGGTAGCCATTTGTCCGAAACGATGCCATCCGCGACCCAGGCGTGATCACGTGGCGCGCGCAGAGCCTGCGCCATCCAGTGGCGAATGCGGCCCTGATCGCCGGTTTCAGCTTCCTCGATATCGGCCATCAGCAGGAACACGCTTTCGCGGGGCTCAATCCGTGCTGCAGCTTCCGCCTTGGCGCGGGCGCGGGCAAAGTCCTGCGCATCGAGGGCTGCCTGCGCAACAGCGAACAGAGCCTCGACATTGTTGGGTTTCAGGCTTTCCAGCCGCTCGGCGCGCTTGAGGCGATCCACGGCGGTATCGCCGCTACGGGCGCGAACATAAAGTTGTGCGATCTGTGGGTGCGGCTCGATTTTCCAGACCGGCTCCAGTACCGCAGCGGCCTTGCGCAGATTGTCTTCGCGCAGATAGGATTTTGCAGCGACGAGGGCGGCGGGCACCAGAGACTTGGAGAGTTTCAATGCCTGCTTGGCATCTTCACGCGCAGCCTTCGGATCGCTTTCGAATTTCTCTTCCGCCTTCGCCGTCAGCAGCACAGCTTTCAACCGTTCGGCTTCGCCGCGGTCTATGACATGTGCCGCCTTCTGCTGATCGAGCAGACGGATAGCGTCATCCCACTGGCCGCTGCGCGATTTGCTTTCCAGCGTCGCCTGTGCTGCCCAAGGCAGGTAAGGCGCGTTCTTTGCCGCATCCTCGGCATATTCCAGTGCCGCTTCATTGGCGCCCTGACGGCGCGCTTCCATGTAGAGACCGCGCAGGCCGAGTTCTCGGGTCTCAGGGTCTTGCGCCATTGCCTCGAATTTGCGGCGGGCAGCATCGTATTTGCCTTCGATCAGATCGGCCTGCGCTTCCAGCAGGTGGATCAGCGGTTCCTGATCGGCGCTCAGCAGGCCTTGCGTGCGCGCCGTCATTTTGCGGGCGAGAAGGGCGTTGCCCGCACCGGCAGCAATCAGCCCGGTCGAAAGTGCCTGATAGCCGCGATCCCGCTTGCGGGCGCGGAAATAGCGCCGTGCGGCGTGAGGTGAGTTCCAGACCGTGTTGAACAGCCACCAGACGATCATGACGGCTGCAATCAATGCCGCGACGATGGAGGCGGCCACCATGAGGCTCATCTCGATCAACTGGCCTTGCCAGACGATGGACAGAACGCCCGGGCGATCTGCGAGCCATGAAAAACCAAAGCCGATGAGAAGGACGATGACGACGAAACTGATGATCTTTGCCATGTCTTACCCCTGCTGGCCGGTGCTGCTGATGGCGCGTGTCAGCGTGCCGTTTACGAGGTCTTCAACCTGAACGCGGGCATCGAGAGACTTTTTGAAGTCGGCGGATGCGGCCTTGGCGGGCTCAGGCAATCCGTCCCATTCCAGTGCGGCACCTTTGAGATCGCCATTGCGCAGCTTGTCTTCCATACGGGCAATTTTTGCCTCTGGTCCTTCGCCTTCGACATTGCCGACGGGGCGAACCTTGACGAGAGAAAGAGCGCTTTCCGTCAGACGGTCGAAGATGCCCTGATTGGGATCAGCCTGATTGAGAGAACCCAGCATGGCATTGGCAACATCGGGGAAATTGCGGGTCAGTTCCGCGCGGGATGGGACACCCGTATTGGCAAAGGGCCGGAGCGATTGGATGGCCGGATCATTCGGTGTGACCTTCGACAGCGTGTCGAGTTCGGTCAGGAACGGCCCACCACGGTCAATCGCAGCCTTAAGGCCCGCCGAGGCAATGGCGCGCGCGACTTCGATATCGTCGCGCGGCTCGTTGATCTTTGTTTCCGCAGCACTCAGGCGGCGCGTCAGTTCGGCATTGGCTGTATCCTGTGCCGACTTCTCAGACTGGAGGGTCGAGACCGTGCTTTCCAGCGCGCTTACCTTGTTTGCGAGATCGCCACCGCCGGACGCGGAATTTTCCAATGCAGCGAGACGGGTTTCCAGTGCCGACGTATCCGCCGTCGCCTGTGGCGCACTGGCGATCTGCTCACGCAGACTTGCGACCTGTGTCTTGAGTGCCGCCAGTTCATCCGACGAACCCGCATTTCCGGTAAAGGGCGGGAGATATCCGGCATATTGCATGCTGCCTGCGGCGAGCAATGCGATAAGGCCACCGACGATGCCTGCGGCAAGCAGGCCGGAATTTCCGGAGCTTTTATCAGCCTCGGTTTTTGGTTTGGTCGGTGTGTTTGTGAAGGTCTTTGTTTCCGCAGCAGGTTTGGAGGGCTCTACCTTGGGCGAAGAGGACGCCGTCTGGCTTGGCTTCGGCGTCTCGGCCTTGAAGGGAGGCACAGACGACGTCTTGGTAGGCTCTTGCGCGCCAGCGGGCCGAGCTTTCACGTCATCCGTCGTGTGAATATTCGGTTCAGGCTCGATTGGCTTTTTGACCTCCTGGTCCCAGATCGGCTTGGGGTTTTCCTTCGGGGTATCCACGGCTGCGCTTTGTGCAGGTACCGCGTCCTTATCGGGTTCAGGCTTGGCAGCATTGTCCGCAGCAGCGGCGTCCTTTTCCTTGCCGATTTCCTTCACGTCCTTAGCGTCCAGGTCAATCGTGACCGGCTCGGCGTTGGACTTGGAGTGGCGTGGCGGCTTTCCCGATACCATGACAACCTCATTCTGCCTGCATTTCCTTAAACCTAGTCAGTGATAGCGGCAAAGGAAAGGGGCAAGAGGGAATTAGGTTCCCGCCTGCGTGTCCAGAAGCGCGAAGATTTCAGCCTCCCCGGGTGTGGCGCTGGCCAGTGCTGCGTGTCGAAACGCTTCTGGAATATGGGAAACGACCTTGGCGCTGATGCAGATGAATTTACAGTGATCCAACGACACGGAAACGGTTTCGGTTTCCATCAGCGCAAAAAAACGGCGTGCGGCCTCGGCGGAGTAAAGAAGGACGGCATCGATTGCAGCATCCGCCAGCAGGTTTTGAAGCTGCGTGTGCTGCCAGTCCACCGGCTGCATTTCATAAATCTCGGCGGTTTCGAACGGCATATTCAGAGATGACAGTCGGTCTTCGAAACCCGCTTCGCGCGGTTTTCCGGCGAGATAGAGAAGTGAATTGTCTCGAGGCAACGTATCGGCAATCAATTGCGCCAGCGCAACCCCATCGCTTTTTCCGGCAATGACGTTCCGAAAACCCGCGTCTCGCGCTGCCTGCGCCGATGCTTCGCCGACAGCAAACAAAGGCGTGTCCAGCGAGTGAGCGGTGAGAGTATCGCCTTCCGTCAGCACGCGAATGGCTTGCGCGCTCGTCACGGCGAGTGCGGCGGGTTGTTTCGATAAAGCCTTTTTGGCCATCTGAGTAAAATGGACAGGCTGCGTCAGCGGTAGCAGGAGGGGCTCATGCCCGAGCACACGCAACAGTTCCGCCGTCTTTTGCCCCGATGCCTGCGGGCGTGTGACGACGACGCGCATGGTCAGGTCCAGCCTTCGAAGAAGCCGGTTCCGGCAGCGGCGCGCACCTGTTCGCCCGCCTGTTTGCCAAGCTCCAGAGCCTGCGTGCATTTGCCTGACATTTCGACACTATGTTCCGTCCGCCCATCCGGGGTGAGGATGAGGCCGGAGAAATGCAGTTCGTCGCCATCGCAGGTGGCGTAACCGGCAATCGGCGTGCGGCAGGAACCGTCCAGCACCGAGAGGAATGCACGCTCACAGGAAACGGCATGATAGGTGGGACAGTGGTTGATGGCGGCGAGCAGATCACCGACGCGGGTGTCGCCAATGCGGCTTTCGATGCCGATGGCACCTTGAGCAGGGGCGGGGAGGAAGTCTTTCGTTTCCAGAAGCTCGGTCGGCACGTCGGCCATATCCAGCCGTTTGAGACCGGCAAAGGCGAGCAGTGTCGCATCGGCTAGGCCGTCTTCCAGCTTGCGCAGACGTGTCGCTACGGCCCCGCGAAAGAGAATGACGTTGAGGTCCGGTCGCACGCGGCGGATCAGTGCCTGGCGACGCAGCGAGGCAGAGCCGACGGTTGCGCCATGCGGTAATTCGATGAGTTTGGGTGCGGCGCGACCAATAAAGGCATCACGCACATCTTCACGCGGAAGAAATGCCGAGAGATAGAGACCATCAGGCAGTTTCGTCGCCATGTCCTTGGAGGAATGCACGGCGAAATCCAGATCGCCGGAGAGAAGCTTGGTTTCCAGTTCCTCGGTAAACAGGCCTTTGCCACCGACCTCGGAGAGAGCGCGATCCGCGATGCGGTCTCCCTTTGTGGAAATCGGCACGATCTCGAACATGTCAGCCGGAAGACCATGGGCCGCCATCAGGCGATCACGGGTTTCGGTGGCCTGCGCGAGTGCAAGAGGGCTGCCGCGTGTGCCAATTCGGAAAGGTTTTGTTTGCATCCGCTTCTATCCATTGTTACCGGAGGTGTTCGTACCCAAGTTTCTGAAGCACCGCAATCAACGAACCCGCTGATGACCCCCTTTCTTCGTATCCTCGGCATAGAGACAAGTTGTGACGAAACCGCTGCATCCGTGGTGGTTCGGCACGCTGACGGCCGTGGAGAGATCATCTCCGACGTCGTTTTGTCGCAGCTGGAAGAACACAGCGCCTATGGCGGCGTGGTGCCGGAAATCGCCGCGCGCGCCCATGTGGAAGCGCTCGATACACTGGTCGAGGAAGCGTTGGCGGGTGCCGGCGTAACACTTGCCGATATCGATGCCGTTGCCGCCACCTCTGGTCCTGGGTTGATCGGCGGGCTGATCGTGGGGCTGATGACCGGCAAGGCGATTGCCAAGGCGGCGGGCAAGCCGCTTTATGCGGTCAACCATTTGGAAGGCCATGCACTGACGGCGCGGTTGACGGATGGTCTGTCCTTTCCCTACCTGATGCTGCTGGTTTCTGGAGGACACACTCAGCTCATCCTCGTGCGCGGTGTCGGCCAATATGAGCGGTGGGGCACCACCATCGATGACGCGCTGGGCGAAGCATTCGACAAGACGGCGAAGCTTTTGGGGCTGCCTTATCCCGGTGGACCCGCAGTAGAAAAAGCAGCAGCAACCGGCAATGCGGATCGCTTCCCGCTGCCGCGTCCGATGGTGGGCGAGGCGCGGCTTGATTTTTCCTTTTCCGGCCTGAAGACGGCGGTTCGCCAAGCTGCGACAGCCATTGCACCGCTATCCGATCAGGATATTGCCGATATCTGCGCATCGTTCCAAAAAGCCGTGTCACGTACGTTGAAGGATCGCATCGGTCGCGGTCTGCAACGGTTTCTGGACGAGTTTCCAGAGGTGGACGGCGGACCATCCCTTGTTGTGGCCGGTGGCGTTGCCGCCAATCAGGAAATCCGCCGCACGCTGCAGGATTTGTGCGACAAGCACCGTTTTCGTTTTATCGCACCGCCCTTGCAGCTTTGCACCGACAATGCGGCCATGATTGCATGGGCCGGGCTCGAGCGGATGGCGCAGGGCATGGAGCCTGACAGTTTCGATGTACAGCCGCGTTCGCGCTGGCCGCTGGATGCGCAGGCGCAAACGCTGATCGGCTTTGGCAAGCGGGGAGCAAAGGCATGACGGAACGCGAAAAGATCGTTGTCATCGGCGCAGGTGCTTTCGGCACGGCCATTGCCGTGGTCGTCGCTCTGGAAAACCGCCATGACGTGACCTTACTGGGACGTGATGCCGCCCTGATGGCGGATTTGCGGGAAGATGGTGTGCATGATGCGGCGCTGCCGGGCATCTCCCTGCCGGATTCACTGCACTATTCCGCAGAGCCGGATGTTCTCAAAGACGCTGGCATCGTTCTCTTCGCCATGCCATCGCAGGCGCAAGCGGATGCTGCACGCCATTACGGTCCTTACCTGGCTAAGGATGCCGTGGTCGTGACCTGTGCCAAGGGTATCGACCGCTCCTCCGGCCAATTGCTGACGGATGTGCTGGAGCATGAGTTGCCGCATCACCCCGTCGGCGTCTTGTCCGGCCCCGGTTTTGCAGCGGATATCGCGAAGGGATTGCCAACGGCAATGGCGGTTGCCGCTTCCGATGCCGGTGTGGCCGAGCGGCTGGCGCAGACGATTTCCGGGCGCACCTTCCGGCTCTACGCATCGACGGACCGCATCGGCGTGCAGCTGGGCGGTGCCCTGAAGAATGTGCTGGCGATTGCTGGCGGCATTGTCGAAGGCGCAGGGCTTGGCGATTCGGCGCGAGCAGCGCTGATTTCGCGCGGGCTGGCGGAAATGTCGCGGCTTGTGGTTGCCATGGGCGGTCAGGCAGATACGGTTCGCGGCCTTTCGGGCCTTGGCGATCTGGTTTTGACGGCGACCAGCCATCAATCACGCAATCTGCGCTTCGGTATTCTGCTGGGGCAGGGCGGAGAGCCCGGCTCTTTCCATGGCGGGCTGGTGGAAGGCGCTTACGCTGCCTCGGTCGCCTCACGCCTTGCCGATGGTCTTGGGATCGAAATGCCGGTGACGGATGCCGTTGCGGCGATCATCGATGGCAAGCTCGACATAAAAACCGCCATTCAACAATTGATGACACGGCCCATCACCACCGAATAGGGCCTCTTGAGAGGAGATCAAAATGCTGTTTGCCTTCATCTGCAAAGACAAGCCCGACCATCTGCATGTGCGCATGGAAACCCGCCCCGTTCATCTGGAGCATCTGAACAAGCTCAATGCCGAGGGAACGCTGAAAATGGCGGGTCCGTTTCTGGATGCCGAAGGAAAGCCGAATGGCAGTCTCGTGATTGTGGAAGCGGCTGATATCGATGCGGCCAAGGCATTGGCCGATGCGGACCCTTATGCCAAGGCTGGCCTGTTCGAAAGCGTCGATGTGAAGCCCTATAATTGGGTTTTCAATAATCCGGGAGCGTAAGAGCAATGGCGAATTACTGGCTTTTCAAGTCCGAGCCTGCCACATGGTCGTGGGAGCAGCAGAAGGCCAAGGGCGAGGCTGGCGAAGAATGGGGCGGCGTTCGCAATTATCAGGCGCGCAACAATATGCGCGCCATGAAGATTGGCGACAAAGGCTTCTTCTACCATTCCAATGAAGGGCTGGAAGTCGTCGGCATCGTCGAGGTCTGTGAGTTGTCGCAGCCGGATTCGACGGCTGAAGGTGACGCGCGCTGGGACTGCGTGCACATCAAGGCCGTTTGCGACATGCCCTCGCCGGTGACGCTGAAGGACGTGAAGGCCAACCCCAAGCTTGCCGAGATGTCTCTCGTCACCTCCATGCGGCTTTCCGTACAGCCGGTGTTGCTCGAGGAATATCTCGAGGTTTGCCGCATGGGCAAGCTCGACAAGCCGCCGCGCTCGCCGGACTGATCCGATTGAAAACCGATCCGGGCGTCTTCATTCAGGCCAATACGACCATCATGGCCCTGCCGCATGTGCCTGATATCCGGCTGCATCTGGCAAGCGAAGCGCATGATCTCTGGCTGAAAACCGAAGATGAATTGCAGGAAATCGGCCTGCCACCGCCATTCTGGGCTTTTGCCTGGGCTGGCGGGCAGGGGCTTGCCCGCTATGTTCTCGATCACCCGGAAGTGATTGCGGGAAAGCGTATCGTGGATTTTGCCAGCGGTTCCGGGCTGGTAGCGATTGCCGCTGCCAAGGCGGGCGCTGCAAGCGTGATCGCGGTTGACATCGATCCATGGGCAAAGACTGCGGTTTTGCTGAATGCCGCGGTCAATGACGTGCAGCTTCAGTTCTCAGGCGAGAATATTGTGGGGAACAAGATAGAGGCAGATGTGCTGCTGGCGGGTGATGTGTTTTACGACCGCGCATTTGCAGAGCACCTGACACCATGGTTCTCTGCTCTGACGGATCAGGGCGTGTGCGTTCTGGTGGGCGATCCCGGCCGCGCCTATCTGCCCAAAGAGCGACTACGGTTCTGCGCTACCTATGAAGTGCCTGTTACGCGGGTGCTTGAGGACAGCGACGTCAAGAAGACCACTGTCTGGCAGTTCGTCTGAGCCTTTCTTAAGGGCGGATGACACAAACGCCTGCTTCATAAGAGCACTCGGCACCCGCTGTCTTCCTGTTGACGTGAATGATGCGAGGTCTCACCGGTTCATGGGAGGCTGTCCGGCCCCCGTTGCTCCAGCGGTCCATGGAAAAATAGATACCGTTACCTCTGTCGCGAATTCCGGCTATGCCACCGGCATATGTGCCGATACCACCGATGTAGGATGGCAGTCCGTCTCCGCCATAAAAGGAACGATCCTGATGCCTATGACCATGTTTATGGTTCGAATAGCCATAGGCATCGCCTGCCGCCGCATTGGAAACGCCCGCCACGGAGACAGTAATTGCTGCTAAGATGACTGCGATTCGGGTCGATAACATGACGTTTATTCTCCGGATTTTATAGGCTAGCGCAACGCGTAAAGTGTCATAAATATTTACGTAAACGTAAGAAAAATTCTGCTCCAGCAATTGGAAACGCTGAATATTTTATTTTTGATCCAGAAAATTCGAAAGATTCTTCAATACACAATCGATTAAATTCGATTCGACGGTCAATTGTGCTTGTGGTGATGGCCGCGTGCGATTAAAGGTCGCGCTTGGTGCAATGCACATTCCTTCGTCATGTGCGTTGTTTGGGGGCGCCCGCAATTCGGGACGCAGGAAACGCCGTGAGGTCCATATGGCGAATACGACAAACAATCGGCCTTTGTCGCCGCATCTTCAAATCTACAAGCCTATTCCAACGATGATCGCGTCCATCGTGCATCGTGTTACCGGTGGTGCGCTGTATTTCGGCACATTGCTGGTTGCCTGGTGGCTCATTGCGACGGCGTCCGGCGTCGATGCTTACAGCTGGGTCCAGTGGGCCATGAGCTCGATCATCGGAAAGCTTGTTCTGATCGGCTATACATGGGCGCTGGTCCATCACATGCTGGGTGGCCTTCGCCATTTCATGTGGGATCTGGGTCACGGCTTCGACAAGCATTTCACCACGAAGATGGCCAAGGCGTCCTTCGTGGCTTCGATCTGTCTGACCGCGCTGATCTGGGTCATAGCCCTGATCGTGCGCTGAGGAGATATTACCATGGATATGCGTACACCTCTCAATAAGGTTCGCGGTCTTGGCTCTGCCAAGGAAGGCACGGAGCACTTCTGGCGCCAGCGCGTCACGGCGGTCGCAAACGTACCGCTGCTGATTTTCTTCGTTGTTTTCCTCGTCATGTATGGCGGCGCACCCTATGAACAGGTGACGGCTGCGCTGTCGAACCCGCTGGTTGCGGTGATCATGGTGCTTGTCGTCGTTTCCGGCATCATTCACATGAAGCTCGGCATGCAGGTCATCATCGAAGACTATATCCATGCGGAAGTGCCGAAGCTGGTCCTTCTCATGCTCAACACGTTCTTCTCGGTGATCATGGCTGGTCTCTGTCTCTTCGCCGTTCTGAAAATCGCATTTGCAGGATAATCCGTCATGGCACCCAACAGTTCACCTTCTCAGAACGGCAAGGCCTATACTTACGTCGACCACTCCTATGATGTGATCGTCGTTGGTGCCGGTGGCGCGGGTCTTCGCGCGACGCTCGGCATGGCCGAACAGGGCTTCAAGACAGCCTGCATCACCAAGGTTTTCCCGACACGTTCGCACACTGTTGCAGCGCAGGGCGGTATTGCTGCTTCGCTCAACAACATGACGCCGGATAGCTGGCAGTGGCACCTTTACGATACCGTCAAGGGTTCCGACTGGCTGGGCGACGTGGATGCCATGCAGTATCTGGCCATGGAAGCGCCAAAGGCGGTCTATGAGTTGGAACATTATGGCGTGCCGTTTTCGCGTAACGCCGAAGGCAAGATTTACCAGCGCCCATTCGGCGGACACATGCAGAATTACGGTGAAGGCCCGCCAGTACAGCGCACCTGCGCTGCCGCCGACCGTACCGGCCACGCCATTCTGCACACGCTTTACGGCCAGTCGCTGCGCAACAATGCCGAATTCTTCATCGAATATTTCGCGCTCGATCTCATCATGTCCGATGATGGCAGCCGTTGCACGGGCGTCGTTGCCTGGAACTTGGATGACGGTACCATCCATCGCTTCACCGCCAAGATGGTCGTTCTGGCGACCGGCGGTTACGGCCGTGCCTACTTCTCTGCCACATCGGCACACACCTGCACGGGTGATGGCGGCGGCATGGTTGCACGCGCCGGTCTGCCGCTTCAGGACATGGAATTCGTTCAGTTCCACCCAACCGGCATCTACGGCGCAGGCTGTCTGATTACCGAGGGTGCGCGCGGTGAGGGCGGTTACCTCGTCAACTCCGAAGGCGAGCGCTTCATGGAGCGTTATGCACCATCGGCCAAGGATCTTGCTTCGCGTGACGTCGTCTCGCGCTGCATGACCATGGAAATCCGTGAAGGCCGTGGCGTTGGCAAGAACAAGGACCACATCTTCCTGCATCTGGATCACCTCGATCCTGCCATCCTGCACGAGCGTCTACCGGGCATTTCCGAAAGCGCCAAGATTTTCGCAGGCGTGGACGTAACCCGCGAGCCGATCCCGGTTCTGCCGACGGTTCACTACAATATGGGCGGCATTCCCACCAACTATTGGGGTGAAGTGCTGAATGCCGATAGCGCAAACCCGGAGCGTGTCATTCCCGGCCTGATGGCCGTGGGTGAAGCCGGTTGCGCCTCTGTTCATGGTGCGAACCGTCTCGGCTCCAACTCGCTGATCGACCTTGTGGTCTTCGGCCGTGCTGCGGCTATTCGCGCTGCTGAAGTGATCGACCGTGCCAGCGCCATTCCAGCGCTCAACGTCGCTGCTTGCGACAAGATCATGGATCGCTTCGACCGTCTGCGTAACGCCAATGGCAGCACGCCGACATCCGTTCTGCGCGACAAGATGCAGCGCGCCATGCAGGACGACGCTGCTGTGTTCCGCACGCAGGAATCGCTGGAAAGCGGTTGCAAGCGTATTTCCGCCATCTGGAAAGAGCTGCCTGATATCAAGGTCACCGACCGCTCCATGGTCTGGAACTCCGATCTGGTGGAAACGCTTGAGCTCGAAAACCTTATGGCCAACGCCATCACCACGGTCTATGGCGCGGAAGCTCGCAAGGAAAGCCGTGGCAGCCATGCGCGTGAAGACTTCGTGGATGGCCCGTTCGGCGGTCGCGACGACGTCAACTGGCGCAAGCATACGCTGGCCTGGGTCAACGAGCAGGGCGACGTGAAGCTCGATTACCGCCCGGTTCACACCGACCTTATTGCTGAGGGCATCGATCTCCAGAAGATCGCGCCCAAAGCTCGCGTCTATTGATTTGAGAGGAACTGGACATGGTTGAACTTGCTCTTCCCAAGAACTCTCAAATGACCGAAGGTAAGGTTTGGCCGAAGCCGGCAGCCGCGAAGAATGTTCGCGAATACCGGATTTACCGCTGGAACCCTGACGACGGCCAGAACCCGCGCATCGATACCTATTACATCGACGTCGATGATTGCGGCCCGATGGTTCTCGATGCGCTTCTGTACATCAAGAACAACATAGACCCGACGCTGACGCTGCGCCGCTCCTGCCGCGAAGGCATTTGCGGTTCCTGCGCCATGAACATCGATGGCACGAACACGCTGGCCTGCACCAAGGGCATGGAAGAAATCAACGGCACCGTTAAGGTTTATCCGTTGCCGCACATGCCTGTCGTGAAGGACCTCGTTCCCGATCTGTCGAATTTCTATGCGCAGCATCGCTCTATCGAGCCCTGGCTGAAGACGGTGTCTCCGACGCCTGCCAAGGAATGGAAGCAGAGCCATGACGACCGTCAGAAGCTTGATGGTCTCTACGAGTGCATTCTGTGCGCCTGCTGCTCCACCTCCTGTCCCAGCTACTGGTGGAATGGCGACCGTTATCTCGGTCCAGCCGTTCTGCTGCAGGCCTATCGCTGGCTGATCGACAGCCGTGACGAAGCCACCGGCGAGCGTCTCGATAATCTCGAAGACCCCTTCCGCCTTTATCGCTGCCATACCATCATGAATTGTGCGCAGGCGTGCCCCAAGGGTCTGAACCCAGCCAAGGCGATTGCTGAAATCAAAAAGATGATGGTCGAGCGCCGCGTGTAAGTGCTGGTCTCGATTGATGAAAACCGACAGGCCGCGACTTCCAGTCGTGGCCTGTTCGATATAAACGATCTGAAATTTTCGGTAAAATTCGACTGAAATTGCAATTATCGCGTCATCGGCTTGTGTTAGCTAATAGTTTGGTAATAATTCAGCCGTTTTGTGTAGACATGGTCTTGCCGAAGCAGAGAATCGGGAGCTTGAGATGCAATTCAGATATGTGGTGACGGGTCTTGTGGTCGTAATGAGCCTTGCCGGTTGCCAGCGTACCTCTTACGATTACAACAATAGTGGCCCCAGTGGTAATCCCGGTTATACGCCGCCGCTTCAGGCCCAGCCGGTGCCCTCCGTTCAGTCCGGTGCCCTGCCGCCGCCCGGTGGTTCTGCACAGTTCCCGACAGCGCCTGCCAACGCCGCACCCGGTGGCACGAACGTTGCGTCTGCTGCTCCAGCTGCTGCCATGGATGTCACCAAGGAAGCCATGGTTGGTAACTGGCGCGTGTCCAATGGTGGTGCAAGCTGCGACATGTTCCTGACGCTCACCAATCTGGGCAGCGGTTCACGCGGCGGCACGCGCGGTTGCGCGGGCGAGCTGTCCTCCATGGGTTCATGGGAAGTATCGAACAAGATGGTTCAGTTCAAGAACCGTGCTGGCGATACGATCGGTCGTGTCTACAAGACGGGCGACACGCGTTACGACGGCACGACCAACAGCGGTCAACCACTCAGCCTCAGCCGATAATTTTGTTACGCGGGCAGCGGTCGACGTTGCTCGCGTCTGAGGCGCGTTCATGAAGCCATTACCGGACTACAATCACAGCGTCGTTGAACAACTCAACGCATTGACCGCCTCTGGCGAGCTGAAGGCCGACGCCGCACAAATGGATGTGGCGGCAAACCTCGACCGCATTCTGATTGATCTCAAAATCCGCAAGCCCGCCAAGAAGAAGAGCGCGCTGGGCTGGATGTTTGCCAAAAAAGCCGGACCCGCTGCAGCCATCAAAGGTCTCTACGTCGAGGGCAGTGTTGGGCGTGGCAAGACGATGCTGATGGACATGTTCTTTCAGCTGGCGCCTATCGAAAAGAAACGGCGCTGCCATTTCCATGAATTCATGGCCGATGTTCACAATCGCGTGCATGCCCATCGTCAGAAATTGAAGAATGGCGAAACCAAGCAGGCAGACCCTATTCCACCGGTTGCCGCACAGTTGCTGGCCGAGGCGGAGCTGCTGTGTTTCGACGAGTTTTCGGTTACCGATATTGCCGATGCGATGATCCTCGCTCGCCTGTTCACCGAGCTCTTCGCCAATGGCTGCGTGCTGGTGACGACGTCCAACGTGTTGCCGGACAATCTGTATAAGGACGGGCTCAATCGCAGCCTGTTTCTGCCCTTTGTCGACTTGCTGCAGCAACATGTGCAGGTCGTTACACTGAACAGCCCTACCGACTACCGGATGGAAAAGATCAAAAGCCTGCCCGTCTATGTCACGCCGCTGGATAATGTCGCTGACAAGGCCATGGACATGGCATGGCGTCAGCTGACGGAAGGCCATGCCGTCGCGCCGATGGAAATCGCCATGAAGGGCCGCTCGATCCATGTGCCCCGCGCTGCGGGCCGGGTGGCTCGCTTTTCCTTTTCCGACCTTTGCGAGAAGCCGCTCGGTGCATCGGATTTCCTGGCCATTGCCGACCGGTTCGATACGATCTTTATCGACCACATCCCGTTCCTCAGTGCCGATAAGCGCAACGAGACGAAGCGTTTCATCATCCTTATCGATGCGCTCTACGATCACACGACAAGGCTGTTTGCTTCTGCTGCTGCCATGCCTGAAGATTTGCTGGGCAAGCGCAAAGGCACGGAGGGCTTCGAGTTCGATCGGACGGCGTCGCGCCTGTTTGAGATGCGAAGCGCAGATTATCTTGCTCTACACAATGAGAAACGCCAGGCTGCGTGACAGTTTTATAACTTAATATCTTACGTTTACGTAAGAATTTTATGATCTAAACGATTGAAAAAACTGAGCTCAAAAGAATCTGTTGCCATTTCGGGCCAATAAAGCTAAGTCGAGTGCGACAATTTAAAGCCGCCATACATCAGCGGCGAAATTGAATTGAAGCTCGAGAGGAAGCATTCGATGTCTCGCAAAAAGATTGCACTTATTGGTTCTGGCATGATCGGCGGCACGCTGGCGCATCTGGCCAGTCTGAAAGAACTGGGCGATATCGTCCTCTTCGACATTGCTGACGGCATTCCGCAGGGCAAGGGTCTGGATATTGCCCAGTCCGGTCCGGTTGAAGGTTTCAATGCCAAGCTGACAGGCGCTTCCGACTATGCTGCCATCGAAGGCGCAGACGTCTGCATCGTGACGGCTGGCGTTGCCCGCAAGCCTGGCATGAGCCGCGACGATCTTCTCGGCATCAACCTCAAGGTCATGGAGCAGGTCGGCGCTGGCATCAAGAAATATGCCCCCAATGCGTTCGTGATCTGCATCACCAATCCGCTCGACGCCATGGTCTGGGCTCTCCAGAAGTTCTCCGGCCTGCCGAAGAACAAGGTTGTCGGCATGGCTGGCGTTCTGGACAGCGCCCGCTTCCGTTTGTTCCTGTCTGAAGAATTCAACGTTTCCGTTCAGGACGTCACGGCATTCGTTCTCGGCGGTCACGGCGACACCATGGTGCCTTTGGCGCGTTACTCCACGGTTGGCGGTATTCCCTTGACGGACCTCGTCAAGATGGGCTGGCTCACCGCCGAGCGTCTTGAAGAAATCGTTCAGCGCACGCGTGATGGCGGTGCCGAAATCGTTGGTCTGCTGAAGACCGGTTCTGCTTATTACGCTCCTGCCGCTTCGGCCATCGAGATGGCGGAATCTTACCTCAAGGACAAGAAGCGCGTTCTGCCAGCTGCCGCCTATCTTTCTGGCCAGTACGGCGTCAACGACATGTATGTCGGCGTTCCCACGATCATCGGCGCTGGCGGCATCGAGCGCATCATCGAAATCGAACTGAACAAGGACGAGGAAGCTGCCTTCCAGAAGTCCGTCGGCGCGGTTGCAGGTCTTTGCGAAGCCTGCGTCAACATTGCTCCGTCGCTGAAGTAATTGCCTGACGCATCGGCACTGAACCGAAGTCGGTTTTGCAAGGCACGATGCGTAGATTCAATAGTTTAGAGCGTCCTTCTGCGTTTGAAGACGCGGGGCGCTCTAAGTGGCTACAAACAGGGATTAATCCATGAATATTCATGAGTATCAGGCCAAGGCTCTTCTGAAGGGCTATGGTGCGCCGGTGGCCGAAGGGGTTGCTATCCTCAAGGTCGAAGAAGCCGAAGCCGCTGCAAAGCAGCTTCCTGGCCCGCTTTACGTGGTCAAGAGCCAGATTCATGCTGGTGGTCGCGGCAAGGGCAAGTTCAAGGAACTCGGCCCCGATGCAAAGGGCGGCGTTCGTCTGGCCAAGTCCATCGAAGAAGTCGTTTCCCATGCCAAGGACATGCTCGGCAACACGCTGGTCACAGCGCAGACGGGCGATGCTGGCAAGCAGGTTAACCGCCTTTACATCGAAGACGGCGCAGACATCGACCGCGAGCTTTATTGCTCGCTGCTGGTCGATCGCTCGGTCGGTCAGGTTGCTTTCGTGGTTTCAACCGAAGGCGGCATGGACATCGAAGCTGTTGCCCACGACACGCCTGAGAAAATCCACACCATCGCCATCAACCCTGAAACGGGTGTGACGGACGAAAACATTGCTGCGATCTCCAAGGCTCTGGAACTCTCCGGCGCTGCTGCTGATGATGCCAAGGCACTGTTCCCTGCGCTTTACAAGGCGTTCAACGAGAAGGACATGGCTCTTCTCGAAGTGAACCCGCTGATCGTCATGACCGACGGCCACCTGCGCGTTCTCGACGCCAAGATGTCCTTCGACGGCAACGCGATCTTCCGCCATGACGATGTCAAGGCGCTGCGCGACGAGACCGAAGAAGACGCCAAGGAAATCGAAGCCTCCAAGTGGGACCTCGCTTATGTGGCTCTCGATGGCAACATCGGCTGCATGGTCAACGGTGCCGGTCTTGCCATGGCAACGATGGACATCATCAAGCTTTACGGCAAAGAGCCTGCAAACTTCTGCGACGTTGGCGGTGGCGCTGGCAAAGAGAAGGTTGCGGCTGCGTTCAAGATCATCACGGCTGACCCGAAGGTCGAGGGTATCCTCGTCAACATCTTCGGCGGCATCATGAAGTGCGACGTCATCGCTGAAGGCGTTATCGCCGCGGTGAAGGAAGTCGGCTTGAAGGTTCCGCTCGTTGTGCGCCTCGAAGGCACGAACGTTGAGCTGGGCAAGAAGCTCCTGAACGAATCGGGCCTTGCTATTACGGCTGCTGACGACCTGGACGATGCGGCCAAGAAGATCGTTGCGGCCATTAAGGGTGCTTGATGAATTCAGAGTCTTTCGGGTCTGCTTTGGCCTTCATCCCGTTGCTGCTTATTATGGTCATCTACGTGATGTCCATCAGACGATCGAAGCGTAACATGGGTGAGATGATGCGGATCAATGAGGCTTTGCTCACAGCAAATTTAGAGATGGTCAAACGGCTTCAGAATATTGAAGCTTTGCTCCAAAAAGATAGGCAAGATTGATGTCGATTATCGTCAATAAAAACACCAAGATCCTCGTGCAGGGTCTGACCGGCAAGACCGGCACATTCCACACCGAACAGGCGCTTGCTTACTACGGCACGCAGATGGTCGGCGGTATTCACCCCAAGAAGGGTGGCGAAACATGGACCGGTTCGAAGGGCGAAAGCCTGCCGATCTATGCAACGGTTGCGGAAGCCAAGGAAAAGACCGGCGCTGATGCATCGGTCATCTACGTGCCGCCAGCAGGCGCCGCAGATGCGATCATCGAAGCCATTGAAGCGGAAATTCCGTTCATCACCTGCATCACCGAAGGCATCCCTGTCATGGACATGGTTCGCGTCAAGGCCCGCCTCGACCGTTCCAACTCGCGTCTGCTCGGGCCTAACTGCCCAGGCATCATGACGCCGGAAGAGTGCAAGATCGGCATCATGCCGGGCTCGATCTTCCGCAAGGGTTCGGTTGGTATTGTGTCGCGCTCCGGCACACTTACATACGAAGCTGTGTTCCAGACATCCAACGAAGGCCTCGGTCAGACGACGGCTGTCGGTATCGGCGGCGACCCGGTCAAGGGCACCGAGTTCATCGACGTGCTGGAAATGTTCCTCGCTGACGAAGCCACGCAGTCGATCATCATGATCGGCGAAATCGGCGGTGCAGCAGAAGAAGAAGCAGCACAGTTCCTGATCGACGAAGCCAAGAAGGGCCGTAAGAAGCCAATGGCTGGCTTCATCGCAGGTCGTACCGCTCCAAAGGGCCGCACCATGGGCCACGCCGGCGCTGTTGTTTCCGGCGGCAAGGGCGATGCGGAATCCAAGATCGCTGCCATGGAAGCAGCGGGCATCAAGGTTTCGCCTTCCCCGGCACGCCTTGGCAAGACGCTGGTCGAAGTCCTCAAGGGCTGAGATCGCATCAATTTGGCAGCGGGCAGGGGTCGGAAACGGCGGCCTGCCCGAAGCCGCAAGAAGAAAGACTGACGCCTTAAGGTGAGAACACTTGATGGCGTGAACTAAAGCGGCAGACCGGAAACGGTCATCAACGGGATTGAGGAGGCGGGCGAATACGTCCGCGAAAACACAATGGCAAGGCAAGAAGCCAACGAGCAGTTTCAGATCACGTCGTTTCTAGACGGCGCGAATGCAGCCTATATCGAGCAGCTCTACGCCCGGTACGAGGAGGATCCGTCCTCCGTGTCTCCAGAATGGCAGAGCTTCTTCAAGGGGCTTTCCGACAATCCTGAAGATGTGAAGGCTGCGGCGAAGGGCGCTTCCTGGAAGCGTTCCAACTGGCCGATTGCCGCCAATGGCGATCTGATTTCGGCGCTGGATGGCAACTGGGCCACCGTCGAAAAGGCTATCGAAAAGAAGGTTCAGGCCAAGGCGGAAGCCAAGGGCGCTGAAACCGGCAAGGCCGTGAGCGAGGCAGAGGTTCTTCAGGCGACACGCGATAGCGTCCGCGCCATCATGATGATCCGTGCCTACCGCATGCGTGGCCACCTGCATGCCAAGCTCGATCCGCTCGGCATTGCCAGCGCGGTTGAGGATTACAACGAGTTGTCGCCGAAGTCCTACGGCTTCGAGGAAAGCGACTACGACCGCAAGATTTTCATCGATAACGTCCTTGGCCTCGAATATGCCAGCGTTCGCGAGATGATCGAGATTCTCGAGCGCACCTATTGTTCGACGCTCGGCGTCGAGTTCATGCATATGTCCAGCCCGGAAGAAAAGGGCTGGATTCAGGAACGTATCGAAGGCCCGGACAAGGGCGTTGCCTTCACCGCTGAAGGCAAAAAGGCGATCCTATCGAAGCTGGTCGAAGCTGAAGGTTACGAACAGTTCCTCGACGTTCGCTTCAAGGGCACCAAGCGTTTCGGTCTCGATGGTGGTGAATCGCTCATCCCGGCGCTGGAACAAATCATCAAGCGTGGTGGTCAGGACGGTCTGGAAGAAGTCGTTCTCGGCATGGCCCACCGTGGCCGTCTGAACGTTCTGACCAACGTCATGGGCAAGCCGCACCGCGCCGTGTTCCATGAGTTCAAGGGCGGTTCGTTCAAGCCTGACGACGTCGAAGGTTCGGGTGACGTCAAGTACCACCTCGGTGCGTCTTCCGACCGCGAATTCGATGGTAACAAGGTTCACCTGTCGCTGACGGCCAACCCGTCGCACCTTGAAATCGTCAACCCTGTCGTCATGGGCAAGGCCCGCGCCAAGCAGGACCAGCTTGCCAAGTCATGGGATGGCGATACCATTCCATTGTCCGAGCGTGCCAAGGTTCTGCCTCTGCTGCTGCACGGCGATGCCGCTTTTGCCGGTCAGGGCGTGGTTGCTGAGATTTTGGGACTGTCCGGTCTTCGCGGTCACCGTGTTGCCGGTACCATGCATTTCATCATCAACAACCAGATCGGCTTTACGACCAATCCGGGCTTCTCGCGCTCGTCGCCGTACCCATCCGACGTTGCCAAGATGATCGAAGCACCGATCTTCCACGTCAATGGTGACGACCCGGAAGCGGTTGTTTATGCGGCCAAGGTTGCGACCGAATACCGTATGAAGTTCCACAAGCCTGTCGTCATCGACATGTTCTGCTACCGCCGCTTTGGCCACAATGAAGGCGATGAGCCGTCCTTCACACAGCCGAAGATGTACAAGGTCATTCGCGCGCATAAGACCGTTGCGAATATCTATGCGGAACGCCTGATTGCCGAAGGTTTGTTGACCGAAGGCGAATTCGAAAAGATGAAGGCCGACTGGCGCGCCAATCTGGAGCAGGAATTCGAAGCCGGCCAGAGCTACAAGCCGAACAAGGCCGACTGGCTGGACGGTCAGTGGTCCGGTCTGCGTGCCGCCGACAATGCCGATGAGCAACGTCGTGGCAAGACCGGTGCTCCGATGAAGCAGCTCAAGGAAATCGGCCGCAAGCTGTCGACCATTCCCGAGGGCTTCAAGGCGCACAAGACCATTCAGCGCTTCATGGAAAACCGCGCACAGATGATCGAGACCGGCGAAGGTCTTGACTGGGCGATGGCCGAAGCCATGGCATTCGGTTCGCTGGTCGTCGACGGTCACAAAATCCGCCTGTCCGGTCAGGATTGCGAACGCGGTACCTTCTCGCAGCGTCACTCGGTTCTCTACGATCAGGAGACGGAAGAGCGCTACATTCCGCTGGCAAACCTTGCGCCAACGCAGGCCCGCTACGAAGTCATCAACTCGATGCTGTCGGAAGAAGCCGTTCTCGGTTTCGAATATGGCTACTCGCTGGCCCGCCCGAATGCGCTGACGCTGTGGGAAGCCCAGTTTGGTGACTTCGCCAACGGTGCGCAGGTTGTGTTCGACCAGTTCATCTCGTCGGGTGAACGCAAGTGGCTGCGCATGTCCGGTCTCGTCTGCCTTCTGCCGCATGGTTATGAGGGTCAGGGTCCGGAACACTCGTCCGCTCGTCTGGAACGCTGGTTGCAGATGTGCGCCGAAGATAACATGCAGGTCGCCAACGTCACGACGCCGGCTAACTACTTCCACATCCTGCGCCGTCAGGTGAAGCGCGACTTCCGCAAGCCACTGATCCTGATGACGCCGAAGTCTTTGCTGCGCCACAAGCGTGCGACGTCTTCGCTGACGGAACTGGGTGGCGAGTCCTCCTTCCACCGTCTTCTGTGGGACGATGCCGAGGTCATCAAGGACGGTCCGATCAAGCTCCAGAAGGATTCGAAGATCCGCCGCGTCGTGCTGTGCACCGGCAAGGTCTATTACGATCTTCTCGAAGAGCGCGAAAAGCGTGGCATCGACGACGTTTACCTGCTGCGCATCGAGCAACTCTATCCGTTCCCGGCCAAGGCGCTCATCAACGAGCTGTCCCGCTTCCGCAACGCCGAGATGGTCTGGTGCCAGGAAGAGCCGAAGAACATGGGTGCGTGGTCGTTCATCGACCCTTATCTGGAATGGGTTCTGGCGCATATCGATGCCAAGTACCAGAAGGTCCGTTACACGGGTCGTCCGGCTGCTGCATCGCCTGCAACGGGCCTGATGTCCAAGCACCTCGCGCAGCTCGCGGCATTCCTGGAAGACGCGCTGGGAGAGTAAAATCTCTCCCACACGCACCCTCGCAAAACAGATATCTGATGAAACGGAACTAGATCATGGCCACTGAAATCCGCGTACCAACCCTCGGCGAGTCCGTCAGCGAAGCAACTGTCGGAACATGGTTCAAAAAGGTTGGCGATACCGTCAAGGCTGATGAGCCGCTGGTAGAACTGGAAACCGACAAGGTAACCGTTGAAGTTCCAGCTCCTGCCTCGGGCGTGTTGACAGAAATCGTCGCACAGAACGGTGAAACGGTTGGTCTCGACGCTCTTCTCGGCCAGATCGCTGAAGGTGCTGCCGGCACTGCTGCGGCTGCGCCAGCCGCCGCACCGGCAAAGGCTGCCGAGCCTGCTGCTGCTGCCCCGGCACCTGCTGTCTCCGCTGCTCCTGCTGCAAGCTCCATGCCGCCAGCACCGGCTGCCGGAAAGCTGCTGGCTGAAAACAACCTCTCTGCCGATCAGGTCGATGGTTCCGGCAAGCGTGGCCAGGTTTTGAAGGGTGACGTTCTGGCCGCTGTTGCCAAGGGCACGTCGGCTCCAGCCGCAGCCCCTGCTGCCGTTGCTGCACCTCGTCCAGTTTCTGCTGAAGGCGATGCCGTTCGCGAAGAGCGCGTGAAGATGACGCGCCTGCGTCAGACCATCGCCCGTCGCCTCAAGGATGCGCAGAACACAGCCGCCATGCTGACCACTTACAACGAAGTGGACATGACGGCGGTTATGGAACTGCGCAATCGCTACAAGGACGTGTTCGAGAAGAAGCACGGCGTCAAGCTCGGCTTCATGGGCTTCTTCACCAAGGCCGTGACCCACGCCCTGAAGGAACTGCCAGCTGTTAACGCTGAAATCGACGGCACCGACATCATCTACAAGAACTATTGTCACGTCGGCATGGCTGTCGGCACTGATAAGGGTCTCGTCGTTCCGGTCATCCGCGATGCCGACCAGCGCTCCATCGCAGGCGTTGAAAAGGAACTCGGTCGTCTTGCCAAGGCAGCCCGCGACGGTTCGCTCGGCATGGCCGACATGCAGGGTGGCACCTTCACCATCACCAATGGTGGTGTCTACGGTTCGCTGATGTCTTCGCCGATCCTGAACGCACCGCAGTCCGGTATTCTCGGCATGCACAAGATCCAGGAGCGTCCGGTCGCCATCGGCGGACAGGTTGTCATCCGTCCGATGATGTATCTCGCGCTGTCCTACGATCACCGCATCGTGGACGGCAAGGAAGCCGTGACCTTCCTCGTTCGCGTCAAGGAGAGCCTTGAGGATCCTGAGCGTCTGGTTCTCGATCTCTGATCGAACTTGCTTTTTCGGTCAGCGGGGTTTCAAGTGAAATCCCGCTGAAATTGTCTCAGGAGCTTGCTCGTGCAACCCACCTTCCTCGCCGCATCACCGTTTCTGCCCCTCGTAGGGATCAGTGTGCTCATTCTGATGGTGCATATCGCACTGCAGGCCATGATCGCGACGAAAGAACTCGGAAGCAGCTGGAATGCCGGTCCGCGTGACGACGGCAAAAAAACGCAGGGCAAGCTTGCTGGCCGTGCAGAGCGCGCAGCCTCGAATTTTCTCGAAACCTATGTCGCCTTTATCGCTCTGGCCTTCGGCGTCATCATGGCTGGTGATCCTGCCGGGATTGCTTTGATTGGTGCATGGATCTGGGTTGTCTGCCGCATCGTCTATATCCCGTTGTATCTGGCCGGCATTCCCTATGTCCGGTCGCTGGTCTGGATCGGCTCCATGATCGGGCTCTTGCTCATGCTGTTTGTCTTGTTGTTCTGAGGACAGTCGATGCACCAATATCTGATTGAACTTGCATCCTTGATGGCAATCTTCTTTTTCGGGATCATTTCACCGGGTGCTGATTTGGCGATGGTGATGCGTCAGGCTATGTTGCACGGACGACGCCAGGCGATCATCACAAGTTTCGGGATTGGAACGTCGCTGATGTTCCACGTCACGTACACGATTCTTGGTCTCGGACTGATCATTTCGCAATCCGTTTATCTCTTTAACATCGTCAAATGGCTCGGCGTTGCCTATCTCATTTACATCGGGATCAAGGCTTTGCGGGCGGGCAAGATGGAAATGCCCGAAGTCGATGGCGCTGAGTTGGTTCAGCGGAAACGCCAGTCCGGCTTGAAGGCCTTCACGCTGGGTTTCGCCGCAAATGCGCTCAACCCAAAGCCGGTTTTCTTCTTTCTGTCGATCTTCTCGACAGTCGTACATGCCCATACGCCGGTCCCGATCAAATTCGGCTATGGCTCCGTCATGGCAGGCTGCCTCATCCTCTGGTTCGTCGGTGTCAGCATGTTCATGACAACGCCGCGCATGCGCGCAGCCTTTGCTCGCGCCAGTCAGTGGATCGACCGTACCAGCGGCGTGGTGTTCATCGCGCTCGGTATCAAACTTGCAACCGAAAAATCGGCGTGACCCAGCATACTGGAGAGAGGGCCGGTTTGCTGGCTGTAAAGATTGGACGTTTCCTGTGATTTGCAACGGAGTCAAATTTTTTGCTGCCGCCGGGGCGACACTTTTGTTAGCAGCAGGCTGCAAGGATGGAGAGCGATTTGATCCTGCAAAAATTTCTTCGAACCTCGGAGTTTTTACACAGGCATCCAGTTCACTCTCTGAACGTAGGTTGATCGAAGTCCCGATTGGCGAACTAACGCTGCCTGACGGGAAGTTGGTGTCGTTGGATCCGTTGGTTCAGCCAGAAAAGAAGCCATTCACGCGGGTTGTAGAGCCCGGATCCTATCCCGTATCTTTCATACGAAGTGCGAGCGAACACTCTCGGCCAGCGTTTCTTGTGATCCGATTTTCGCAAGCGCAGGTCAAAAAATTTGAAATCGCTACCATTGAAGGTCAGGATGTCGCCACACTGAAGGATGACGAATTCTTTGGGATCGGGGTCGATGCGGGGATCGCTGGTTTCGCTAATGCGGGCTATGGCGCTGCGCGAGCCAAGTTTGAAGCCGCCGAACAGGAAAAGCCGGGCAGTCAGTACAGCAATTATTACGATGATGTGATTGCTAACGCGATGCCAGGTAAAGAGGCTGACGAATTTGCAGTAGACCACCCCCTGAAGGGTGAGGATGGCGCTGCTGCAATGACGCAGGCTGGCTGGGGTGATGGGTATTATCCTACGTTTTGGGGCTTGGATGAAGATAACAAGCCTGTTCTGGCTTTCATCGAGTTTTTCGTCATCACTGATGGCGATGGCCGCTCGGATGCAGAGAAAGAAGAGGCGGCAGCGCTTTCCAAAATGACAGTGGAGCAGCAAGCGGACAACAAAGCGGCCTTCAAGGCACTTGAGGCAGGTGATGATGTCGCTTTCGAGAAATTCCTTGTCGAGAAACGCATTATGCCCAAGGACTATATTTTGGGTCGGGGCGGCTCTTTCCTTCTAGAAGCTATTCGCCAGGATCGCCCTGCCGCACTGCGTGCGATGCTGGAAGCTGGTGCAGACGACGCGCTAGCACCAAGCGACCAGTTTCTAAGCAAATCATACTCAGCCTTTGCGCGGAGCATGGATGAATACGCCGCCAAGGCAAAGGCCGAGGGTAAGAGCATGCCCCCTCCCCGGTCAAAAGAACTCATGGACGTGATTGCGGAGCTTGAAAAGCGCCCCGGCACGTCCGATCAATCGAAATCAAGCACTCAGGAATAGGAAATAGCTATGGCATATGATGTAGTTGTAATCGGCACAGGCCCCGGCGGATATGTTTGCGCGGTCAAGGCAGCGCAGCTTGGTTTGAAGGTTGCCGTTATCGAAAAGCGCGCGACCTATGGCGGCACCTGCTTGAACGTTGGCTGCATTCCATCCAAGGCCCTGCTGCACGCATCGGAAGTCTTTGCGCATGTCGCCCATGGCGTCGATAGCCTTGGCATCGAGGTTGCTGCGCCAACGCTGAACCTCGACAAGATGATGGCCCACAAGGACGGCGTGGTGAAGGCCAATGTCGATGGCGTTTCCTTCCTGTTCAAGAAGAACAAGATCGACACGTTCCAGGGTCTCGGCAAGGTCGTGTCCGCTGGCAAGGTTTCCGTGACCAACGATGCGGGCGAGGTTCAGGAGATCGAAGCCAAGAACATCGTCATCGCTACCGGTTCCGACGTCGCAGGCATTCCCGGCGTGCAGGTCGACATCGATGAGCAGGTCATCGTCTCCTCCACGGGCGGTATTGCGCTCTCCAAGGTTCCGGAAAAGATGATCGTTGTCGGAGGTGGCGTTATCGGCCTCGAGCTCGGCTCGGTCTGGTCGCGTCTGGGCGCCAAGGTTACGGTCGTCGAATATCTCGACAATATTCTCGCTGGCATGGATGGCGAGCTGTCCAAGCAGGCGCAGCGTCTGTTTGCCAAGCAGGGTATCGATTTCAAGCTGGGCGCGAAGGTCACGGCTGTCGAAAAGTCTGGCGATGGCGCCAAGGTTGTGTTCGAGCCGGTCAAGGGCGGTGCTGCTGAAACGCTAGACGCCAATGTCGTGCTGATTTCCACAGGCCGCAAGCCGTACACCGAAGGTCTCGGTCTGGCAGAAGCAGGTGTCGTTCTGGATAGCCGTGGCCGCGTTGAGATCGACGGTCATTACAAGACCAATGTCGAAGGCATCTATGCCATCGGCGACGTGGTCAAGGGCCCGATGCTTGCGCATAAGGCCGAAGATGAAGGCGTGGCGCTGGCGGAAATTCTTGCCGGTCAGCACGGCCATGTGAATTACGATGTTATCCCTGGCGTCGTCTACACCCAGCCGGAAGTCGCTTCTGTCGGTAAGACCGAAGAGGAACTGAAGGCTGCCGGTATCGAATACAAGGTCGGCAAGTTCCCCTTCACCGCCAATGGTCGCGCCCGTGCTATGCAGGTTACCGATGGTTTCGTGAAAATCCTGGCCGACAAGGAAACGGATCGCGTTCTCGGCGGCCACATCCTCGGCTTTGGCGCTGGCGAGTTGATTCAGGAAATTTCCGTGCTGATGGAATTCGGGGGTTCGTCGGAAGATCTCGGTCGTACATGCCACGCGCATCCGACCATGTCTGAAGCCGTGAAGGAAGCAGCGCTTGCGACCTTCTTCAAGCCGATCCACATGTAAGATCTGATGTTCAGCAACAGGCCGCAGACCCGTTTCCGGGCTGCGGCCTTTTTTGTGCCTGATCGCAAGGTCTAAACGCGGATGGCGTGGAGATACTGGAAGTGCCTGTCATATTGCGCCAGCACGTCCTGAATGAGTTCTTCCTTGGTAAAGCCCATCACGTCGTAGTCCTGTCCGCCATCTGAGAGGAAAACCTCGGCCCGGTAGTAATATTCGGCCCGTTTGCGGCTGGATTGGCTTTCGAAGAAGCTGTAGCCCGGCGTCTCATAGCGGCGCATGCGGATGCCATAGATGAACTCTTCCGCTTCGCCCGGCGTGACAGTCAGTTTTAGCCTGTCGTCCTTATTGTCCAGCTGCGAGGTGAGGGATCGTTTCTCGAGTTCAAGGGCAACGGCTTCCAGCGCGGGTGTTGCAGTTTCCTGCATGAAACGGTCTGTCTCTGCCTTGCCGGGATGGTTCAGGATGCCCTGCAACTGTCGTTGCCAGCTGGCAGACTGGCGTGGCCTCAGGCTCTGGACGAGTGCGTTCTGGCGCAAGCCCTCGCGTTGCAGACCTTTCCACAGACCCCAGCACATCAAAAGCATAACGAAGGTAAAGGGCAGGGCTCCGGCGATGGAGGCTGTCTGAAGCGCATCGAGACCACCTGTCGAAAGCAGGATCGCGCCGATGACGCCGGAGACGATCGCCCAGAAGACACGACGCGCTGTCGGTCCGTCTTCACGACCGCCTGAAGTCAGCGTATCTATGACAAGGGCGGACGAATCCGCGCCGGTGACGAAGAAGAACACGATCAGCGCCATGGCAAACCACGACACGTAGACGCCAAGCGGAAACTGTTCGAGGAACACGAAAAGCGCAAGCGTCACATCGTTGGCCACAGCCTCGGAGACTGCGGTGGTCGCGCCCGTCAGATGCATGGAAAGTGCCGTGTCACCGAACACCGTCATCCATGCAAAGCTGAAACCGGCTGGCACCAGCAGCACACCGGCAATGAATTCACGGATGGTGCGGCCACGGGAAATGCGGGCGATGAACATGCCGACGAAGGGCGACCATGCAATCCACCAGCCCCAATAAAACAGCGTCCAGTCACCCAGCCATTCGCTTGGTCCCTTATCCGGCGCATAGGCATACATATAGAAGGTGCGCAGGACGAAGTGGTCGAGATAGGCGCCGAGGTTCTGCACGAAGGCGCGCAAGAGGAAGGTCGTCGGGCCCATGACGAAGACGAACAGCATCAAGGCCACCGCCATCAGCATGTTCAGGTTCGACAGAAACTTGATACCCTTGTCGAGACCGGTTGCGACAGAGACGGTGGCCATGCCGGTGATGACAATGATCAGCGGTAGCTGGATCCAGAAGCTGATCGGCCAGCCAAGAACGTGGTTGAAACCGGCATTGACCTGAAGCACGCCCAGACCAAGCGATGTCGCCACACCGAACAGTGTGCCGATGACCGCGAAAATATCGACGGCATTGCCAATGGGCCCGTAGATACGGTCACCGATCAGCGGATAAAGCGCCGAGCGCATGGTGAGTGGCAGGCCATGGCGGAACGAGAAATAGGCAAGCGACAGGCCGATGACGGCATAGACGGCCCAAGCGTGCAGGCCCCAGTGGAAGTAACTGATTTCCATGGCGGTGCGTGCTGCATCAATGGTTGCTGGATCGCCTGTTGGTGGTGCGGTGAAATGTTTGACTGGCTCCGCCACGCCAAAGAAGACCAAGCCGATGCCCATGCCTGCGGCAAATAGCATCGAGAACCATGCGCCGTAACTGTAATCCGGCTCTGAATGGTTCGGGCCGAGTTTGATACGGCCATGGCTGGAAAAGCCGAGATAGAGCATGAAGATGAGGAAGACGGCGACCGAAAGCAGGTAGATCCAGCCCAGTTCGGTCACGATCCACGATTGCGCGGCGCTGAAAACCGCGGCAGACCCTTGCGGTGTCACGACACCGGCAATGACGAAGAGCAGTGTCAGTCCAACGGACCAGAAGAAGACGGGTTTGTTGACACCCTCTGTCAAACCCACGCGCTTTTGCTCTGGTGGTTGCGGTTCAGCCATGCCTTGTCCCCTCGCAATAGATGTTCCAGCACCGCTTGCGCGGCGCTGTGCGAGGAATGAATGAATCGCACGCCTGTTGGTTGCATGGCGTGGCCTAATTTTTATTTAGAATAGTCTAATTTTACAGTGGGTTAGGCGATGCTGCCTATCGCACAGCTGTGAGCGTGAAGCCCTTTTCGCGCAGCAGTTCGATAACGCCAACCTTGCCGGGCAGGTGCAAGGCACCCACAGCCATGAACACATTGCCCTTTTCCAGATGCGGCGCAGCACCATTGGCCATCACATGATTGCGGTCATCGATGATACGCTGTTCGAAGGCTGCATAACCATCCTGCGTCTGTGCATCCTGATTGGGATCGATGTGCTTCATCATCGGCATGATCATGCCGACATTGCCCTCGAGATAAAGGTCGATCATCGTCGTCATGACATCATTCATCTTGTCGCCAAGCTGCAGCATGTCGATCAAAGACTGGATGTGGAAGGACATGGGCAGTTCGGAAATGGCGGTGACCTGCTCCAGAAGCGTTTCAAGACCAACCAGCTGCTTGCCTTGGCTTAGGGCGTCCTTGGCGAGTTTCATATCCAGAAAGCTGGCACCCTGAGCCTTGCGGGCGAATTCACAGGCGGGAAGCGCAACGAAGCTGGACAGAATCCAGGGCTTCATCTTCACCACGGCGTTAAGCGGAATACCGCGCTCTTTCAGCCCGCTTTCCAGCTTTGCGATATCGTCTTTCGGCAACATGTCGGTGATGGATTTGCCATCGAGGAACATGGTCAGTTCCGGCTTTGCCAGAAGAGAGGCGGCTGCCTGCTTTTCGCTGGTGATCTCGTCCGATTCGACAATGACCGTCGCCGCTTTTGCAAAGGCTTCGCTGGCACCCTTGGGCATGCCCACCACGCGCGGGTCGGAAATATGCATGGTGCCGAGAAGCCATGATGGTTCGACGCCGGCCTTCTCGATCTTCCAGAATGTGGCTTCGCCATTCGGTATCTGCTTTGCATCAGCCAGAATGGCGGCATAGCGCGCCGGATCGGTTTTCTGCATATCGATAAGCAGATTTGAGCCTGCGCAAACAATGGGCTGCTCAGCCGCATTGGCTTCGCTCAGCGACAGCAGAGTTAACAGTAAAACAGCAATGGCTGCGACATGCAGCGAGGCCAGCAGCAACAACAGCGCATCGCCAAGACGGCCCATCAGCAGCGATGTCAGGTTTTGAGGCCTGGAAAGAACGATCATCGAATCACCCCGGTTTTCTGCCAACGCTTATAAGGGTGCGGATTTGCACGGACGGTTAACGTCTTTGGTTAACAAGGCGTTACTGGTTGTTCCTTTTTAAGCATGGGTCGAAACATCGTTGGCGATGTATCAGGCGCGCGGATGCGCATTGTCGTAAATCTCGAGCAATCGCGCCGTATCGACCCCGGTATAAATCTGTGTCGTGGACAGGCTGGCGTGTCCCAGCAATTCCTGAATGGTGCGAAGATCACCACCGCCCGCCAGAAGATGAGTGGCGAAGGAATGGCGCAGCGCATGCGGCGTGGCATTTTCCGGCAGGCCAAAAGCACCGCGCAGTTTCTGCATTTCCCGCTGAATGATCGCTGGCTGAAGTTTGCCACCGCGCGCGCCAAGAAACAGTGGCTCGTCCGCCGCCAGATGGTAGGGGCAGAGCGAGCGATAGGCGTCGACCGCTTCCAGAACGATGGGAAGCAGCGGCACCAGCCGCATCTTGTTGCCCTTGCCGGTCACCCGCAGGCTGCGCGTTCCGCTGGTCAGATCGGATGCTGTCAGGCCAAGCGCTTCTGAAATACGCAATCCGCATCCGTAAAGCAGTGCAAGCACGGCGGCATTGCGCGCGGCAATCCATGGTTCTTCGGAAAGCTGTGCGTCAGCTGTCGTTATCTTCAACGCCTGCCGGTCCGTCAGCGGTTTGGGTAGTGATTTCGGCTGTTTGGGTGATCGCATGGCGGTCGCACCCGCCGCGTTGACGAGGCCCTTCTTCTCCAGATGCCGCAGGAAAGATCGCAGCCCGGCAAGATGCCGACCGAGCGACCGGGCACCGGCGCCCTCTTTTCGGCGAGACGCCAGAAAGGCACGCAAATCGACGGGTTTCAGCTTGTTGATATCGGTGAGGCGGGTGGAATTGCCGAGATAGCCGGTCATGAACATCAGAAACTGCCGCGTGTCGCGCTCATAGGCCTCGAGCGTATTATCCGCCAGCCGCCTCTCACCTTCCAGCGAAGAGAGCCATAGCTGCCGCTCTTTCAGAAGTTCCTGATCGGCAAAGGTGAGGATGTCATCCAAGGCATATATCCCGTCATTGATGGACGAACATAGACGCATGCCCTCTGCATTTGGTTAAAATGCGTGTAACGCATGGGCGAATTATGCCCTCCGAAAATCGATTTCGATTTCTGGGCCGATGCGCTAAAGGTTCCCTTTCCCGTCTCCAGAGGGCATTGTCGCCAGCATCATGGCAAACGATTCGACCGATTTGTTTGGGGCGCTGTTCGATCAGCGCAAGCCCGCTTCGTCTGACCCTGTCGCGGCCGTACCCGTATTGGTGCCTCTGCCCGCGCCGGGGCCATATAGCTATGCGGTGCCAGAAGATATGGTGGTCGAACCGGGCTCCATCGTGCAGGTGCCATTGGGCCCGCGACAGGTCATCGGTGTGGTCTGGGACAAAAGCGATGGCAATGCCGTCGATCCGAAGAAGTTGCGGCCCATCACCAAGACCTTCGATTGCCCGCCCATGCGCGAGGAAATGCGCCGCTTCATCGATTGGGTTGCCGCCTATACGCTCTCGCCGCCGGGGCTGGTGGCGCGCATGGCGCTGCGTGCCCCCGCCGCTTTCGATCCCGAACCAATGATCGAAGGCCTGAGGCTGACGGAAGCGCGCCCTGAACGGCTGACGCCTGCGCGCGAACGGGTGCTGGAGCTTGCCGCAGAAGGGCACGACTGGACCAAAAGTGGCCTTGCCAATGCCGCTGGCGTGTCTTCAAGCGTCATCGATGGTCTTGCCAAGCAGGGTGTTTTTGAAACCGTATTTCTACCTGCCCCTGCGGTGGTGGCGGAGCCTGACCCTGATTATGTCGAGCCACGTCTGGAGGGCCCGCAGAAACAGGCGGCGTCCGAAATTCTGGAGGACGTGAAGAAGGGTGGCTTTGCGGTTTCGCTGATCGATGGCGTGACGGGTTCAGGCAAGACCGAGGTCTATTTCGAAGCCGTGGCCGAGACCTTGCGGCAGGGCAAACAGGTGCTGATCCTGCTGCCGGAAATCGCGCTGACGGCCTCGTTTTTGGACCGTTTTCAGGATCGGTTCGGCTCAAAACCGGCGGAATGGCATTCCGATCTTTCGCCGCGCATGCGGGAAAAAGTCTGGCGGCAGGCCGTGACGGGCGAGGTGCGCGTCGTCGCCGGCGCGCGCTCGGCGCTGTTCCTGCCATTCGATAATCTTGGTCTCATCATTGTCGATGAAGAGCATGACCCGGCTTATAAGCAGGAAGACCGTGTCTATTATAATGCCCGCGATATGGCCGTGGTGCGCGCCCGCATCGCGGATTTCCCGGTCGTTCTGGTATCGGCAACGCCATCGGTGGAAAGTCAGGTCAACGGCACGTCAGGCCGCTACAACACCATCCACCTGCACACGCGCTTTGGCGATGCGGCCATGCCGGACTTGCATCTGGTCGATATGCGCCGCCACCCGCCGGAACGCGGCGGTTTTCTGTCGCCGGTGCTTTTGCGCGGCGTAGCCAAAACCATGGAGAAGGGCGAGCAGTCGCTGCTGTTCCTGAACCGGCGTGGTTATGCGCCGCTGACGTTGTGCCGCGTGTGCGGCCATCGCTTTCAATGCCCGCAATGTTCCAGCTGGCTGGTGGAGCATCGTTTCCGCAGTCAGCTCCAGTGCCATCAGTGCGGCCACAATCAGCCGACGCCCGACCATTGCCCGGAATGCGGCACCTTCGATCATCTGGCGGCCTGCGGCCCCGGTGTGGAGCGCATTGCGGAAGAGGTGGAGAAGCACTTTCCCGAAGCGCGAACCATCGTGCTGTCTTCGGACCTTATGGGCGTCAAGCGGCTGCGGCTGGAACTGGAAGCTATCGTCAAGGGCGAGGCGGATATCGTCATTGGCACGCAACTGGTAGCGAAGGGTCATAACTTCCCGCTGATGACGCTGGTTGGCATTGTCGATGCCGATATCGGTCTGGCGAATGGTGATCCGCGTGCCGCCGAGCGCACCTTCCAGCTTTTGTCACAGGTCACAGGGCGCGCTGGCCGCACGGGCCTGAAGAGCCATGGCCTGTTGCAAACCTATCAGCCGCAGCATCCGGTCATGCAGGCCATCGTCTCTGGCGATGCCGCAGCCTTTTATGAGCGCGAAGTGATCGAGCGGGAAAAGGCCCTGCTGCCGCCGTTTGGACGGTTGGCCTCCGTCATCATTTCCGCCGATACGCGCGCGGAAGCCGAAACACATGCGCGTGGCCTGCGTGCCTCTGCGCCCCCAGCTTCCGGCATCATGCTGCTGGGCCCTGCCGAAGCGCCGCTGGCGTTGATCCGGGGGCGTTACCGCTTCCGACTGCTGGTCCACGGCAAGCGAAACTCGGACATGCAGTCCTTCATGCGCGCCATGCTGGGCAATGGGCCGAAGGAGCGCGGATCGATCCATGTGCAGGTCGATATCGATCCACAAAGTTTTCTCTGACCTTCTTTCGATGGCCTGTCCTTCATGCCATAAGGCGGGCAGGGGACACTGATTTGGGGACTATCATGGAATTTTATTTTCCAACGGAATTTGGCGAGCAACTGGCCTTCGGTGCGGCAGCCGTTTCCGCCTTCATCGGGCTCGTCATCATGTTTGCGCCGGGCGTGACGTTCCGCCTGTTCGGTCTTCAATATCTGGGTGAACGTCGCGACGGCCTTGTTCTTTTGCGGTCCTCTCTGGCGGGTTTCTATCTCGGTTTCGGAGCCACCGCGCTGCTTCTCGCGCAGCCCATGGTCTATCTGGCTTTCGGGGCGTCTTTTGCGCTTGCGGTCTTCGGTGCGGTTCTGTCGATTCTCTCCGACGGAGGCGCAACAATACGAAATTGCTTACTTCTGGTTGTGCACGCCGCGCTGGCTGCTTTGCCGCTCATGTATGTTTTCGGATTGGTCTGAGAGGGTGTTTGCGTGAATTTTGCCGCTCATATGAGCGTCAGAGGCATAATGTCGCAAAATTTAACGTCATCCCTCTTGCCCAAACGACACTTTCCGTTACTACGCGTGTTGCGAGTCCCGGCTTCCTATGCTAGACGGACCGCGAAATCGAGATAAGGCAGGGGGGAATTCCGGCCTTTTTCGGGGAAATTGAAACGATTTCAAGAATTTGGTGGAGCTGGTCCTCAGCTTGGCTTTCTTGGACGATTAGCAGGGAAAAAGTGCCCGTGGCAGATACCTCCCATGGAACATCCGGTGTAGCGGAAAGGTATGCGTCGTCGCTTTTCGAGCTTGCTCTGGAAGCGGGTGTGATTGAAGCGGTCGGTGCCGACCTCGACAAGTTTCAGGCTATGCTTGATGAAAGCGCGGATCTGAAGCGTCTGGTTGCGAGCCCGGTCTTTTCGGCGGAAGAGCAGTCTAAGGCTATTTCCGCAGTCGCCGAGAAGGCTGGCATTTCCGGTCTGGCTGCGAATTTTCTGAAGGTCGTTGCGGGCAACCGTCGCCTGTTTGCCGTTCCCGGCATGGTCGTTGCTTATCGTGAAATCGTTGCCGCTCATCGCGGTGAGATCACTGCCGAAGTTACTTCGGCACATGCGCTGGATGAAGCGCAGGAAACTGAACTGAAGGCGGCGCTGAAGGGCGTTACTGGCAAGGATGTGAAGGTCGTGCTGACCGTCGATCCTTCCATTCTTGGCGGTCTTATCGTCAAGGTTGGCTCGCGCCAGACCGATACGTCTCTTCGCACCAAACTTTCCACCCTTAAGCTTGCACTGAAAGAGGTTGGCTGATGGATATCCGCGCCGCGGAAATTTCCGCAATTCTAAAAGACCAGATCAAAAATTTCGGCAACGAGGCAGAAGTCTCGGAAGTCGGCCAGGTGCTTTCCGTCGGTGACGGTATCGCCCGCGTTTACGGCCTCGACAACGTTCAGGCCGGTGAAATGGTCGAGTTCCCAGGCGGCATTCGCGGCATGGCACTCAACCTCGAAAACGACAACGTCGGTGTTGTTATTTTCGGTTCCGACCGTGACATCAAGGAAGGCGACACCGTCAAGCGGACTGGCGCTATCGTTGACGTTCCCGTCGGTCCAGAGCTTCTCGGCCGCGTGGTCGATGCTCTCGGTAACCCGATCGATGGCAAGGGCCCGATCAACGCAACGCGCCGTTCGCGCGTTGACGTCAAGGCTCCCGGCATCATTCCGCGCAAGTCGGTTCATGAGCCCATGTCGACCGGCCTCAAGGCCATCGACGCTCTGATCCCGGTTGGCCGTGGCCAGCGTGAGCTCGTCATCGGCGACCGTCAGACCGGCAAGACCGCCATCATTCTGGACACGATCCTCAACCAGAAGGCCATTCACGACAACGGTCCGGACAGCGAAAAGCTGTACTGCGTTTACGTCGCCATCGGCCAGAAGCGTTCGACCGTTGCCCAGTTCGTGAAGGTTCTGGAAGAACGTGGCGCTCTGCAGTACTCCATCATCGTTGCTGCAACCGCGTCCGATCCTGCTCCGATGCAGTATCTGGCACCGTTTGCCGGTTGCGCCATGGGCGAATACTTCCGTGACAACGGCATGCATGCGCTGATCGGGTACGACGACCTTTCCAAGCAGGCTGTTGCCTACCGTCAGATGTCGCTTCTTCTGCGTCGTCCTCCGGGCCGCGAAGCCTATCCTGGCGACGTTTTCTACCTGCATTCCCGTTTGCTCGAGCGCGCCGCCAAGATGGGTGACGATGCTGGCAATGGTTCGCTGACGGCGCTGCCTGTCATCGAAACGCAGGGTAACGACGTTTCCGCGTTCATTCCGACCAACGTGATCTCGATCACCGACGGCCAGATCTTCCTCGAAACCGACCTGTTCTATCAGGGTATCCGTCCGGCTGTTAACGTCGGTCTGTCGGTTTCGCGCGTTGGTTCTGCCGCTCAGATCAAGGCCATGAAGCAGGTTGCCGGTTCGATCAAGGGCGAGCTTGCCCAGTATCGTGAAATGGCAGCGTTTGCCCAGTTCGGTTCCGACCTCGATGCCTCCACACAGCGCCTGCTGAACCGTGGTGCACGTCTGACCGAATTGCTCAAGCAGCCACAGTTCTCCCCGCTCAAGACGGAAGAACAGGTTGCCGTGATCTTCGCTGGTGTGAACGGTTACCTGGACAAGGTTGCTGTTGCAGACATCAGCAAGTTCGAGCAGGGTCTGCTGTCCTACCTCCGCTCGGAAGGCAAGGACATTCTCGACACCATCCGCACGGAAAAGGCTGTTAGCGACGACACCAAGGGCAAGTTGAAGACTGCTCTTGAAAACTTCGCCAAGTCTTTCTCCTGATTAGCCTCGTGACTGGGACGGATAACGGATGCCTTCACTAAAGGATCTGAAAAACCGCATTGCCTCCGTAAAGGCGACGCAGAAGATTACCAAGGCGATGAAAATGGTCGCCGCGGCGAAGCTTCGGCGCGCCCAGGAAGCTGCGGAGGCCGCCCGGCCTTACTCGCAGCGCATGGGTGCCGTGCTTGCCAATATCGCTCAGGCGGTAGAGGCAGACGTTGCTCCGGTTCTGATGACCGGTACGGGCAAGGACGACGTGCATCTGCTCGTCGTCTGCACGGCTGACCGTGGTCTTTGCGGTGGTTTCAATGCTCAGATTTCCCGCTTTGCCCGTGATCGCGCTCGCAAGCTGATCGCGCAGGGCAAGACGGTCAAGATCATGACTGTCGGCAAGAAGGGCTACGATAGCCTGCGTCGCGAATTCTCGTCCAACATCATCGAGCGCATTGAACTGCGTGACGTGAAGCGGGTGGGTTTCGAGAACGCCGATGGTATCGCCAAGAAGATCATTGCGCGTTTCAACGCCGGTGAGTTCGATGTCTGCACGCTGATCTATTCCGAGTTCAAATCGGTCATCAGCCAGATCCCGACAGGTTTGCAGCTTATTCCTGCTGCGGCTCCAGCGGTTGATGTCGAGCAGTCTGCAAAGACGGCGATTTACGAATACGAGCCGGATGCGGCTTCCATTCTGGAAGACCTTATTCCGCGCAACATTTCGGTTCAGGTGTTCCGGGCTCTGCTCGAAAACGTTGCTGGCGAAATGGGTGCCAAGATGAGCGCGATGGACAATGCCACGCGCAACGCCGGTGAAATGATCAACAAGCTGACGCTTTCCTATAACCGTCAGCGTCAGGCTCAGATCACCAAGGAACTGATTGAAATCATTTCGGGCGCGGAAGCGCTCTGAGGTTAAGGAAAGAGGGTAAGGATAATGGCTAAGGCAGCTACCCCCAAGAAAACCGCAGCGATCACTGGCGCGACCGGCAAGGTTACGCAGGTTATCGGCGCTGTTGTCGACGTGGCGTTCGAAGGCGACCTGCCTGCGATCCTCAACGCGGTCGAAACTGACAATAACGGCAACCGTCTGGTTCTCGAAGTTGCGCAGCACCTCGGCGAAAACGTTGTTCGCACGATCGCCATGGACTCGACCGAAGGTCTGGTTCGCGGTCAGGCCGTTCGCGACACGGGCGCTCCGATCACCGTTCCGGTCGGTCCTGAGACACTCGGCCGTATCATGAACGTTATCGGCGAGCCGGTTGACGAAGCAGGTCCGCTGGTTACCTCCGGCAAGCGCGCCATTCACCAGGAAGCGCCATCCTACGTCGAGCAGTCGACGGATGGCCAGATTCTTGTCACCGGTATCAAGGTCGTCGACCTTCTCGCTCCTTACGCAAAGGGCGGTAAGATCGGCCTGTTCGGCGGCGCCGGCGTTGGCAAGACCGTTCTGATCATGGAACTGATCAACAACGTCGCCAAGGCGCACGGTGGTTACTCGGTATTTGCCGGCGTGGGTGAACGTACCCGCGAAGGCAACGACCTTTACCACGAAATGATCGAATCCGGCGTGAACAAGCATGGCGGCGGCGAAGGCTCCAAGGCTGCTCTCGTCTACGGCCAGATGAACGAACCGCCAGGTGCGCGCGCTCGCGTTGCTCTGACAGGTCTGACCATCGCTGAAGACTTCCGTGACAAGGGTCAGGACGTTCTGTTCTTCGTGGACAACATCTTCCGCTTCACGCAGGCTGGTTCCGAAGTGTCGGCTCTCCTGGGCCGTATTCCTTCCGCTGTGGGTTATCAGCCAACGCTGGCAACCGACATGGGCCAGATGCAGGAACGCATCACCACCACGACCAAGGGTTCGATCACCTCGGTTCAGGCCATTTACGTGCCTGCCGACGACTTGACCGACCCGGCGCCTGCAACTTCGTTCGCCCACTTGGACGCAACGACGGTTCTGTCGCGTTCGATCGCTGAAAAGGGTATTTACCCGGCTGTTGACCCGCTCGACTCCACGTCGCGCATGCTCGACCCGATGATCGTTGGCGAAGAGCACTATGAAGTTGCCCGTAAGGTTCAGATGACCCTGCAGCGCTACAAGGCTCTCCAGGACATCATCGCGATCCTTGGCATGGACGAACTGTCTGAAGAAGACCGTTTGGCTGTTGCGCGCGCTCGTAAGATCGAACGCTTCCTGTCGCAGCCGTTCTTCGTGGCCGAAATCTTCACCGGTTCTCCGGGCAAGCTCGTGGCTCTCGAAGACACGATCAAGGGCTTCAAGGGTCTCGTCAACGGCGAGTACGACCACCTGCCGGAAGCTGCTTTCTACATGGTCGGCTCGATGGAAGAAGCCATCGAAAAGGCCAAGAAGATGGCTGGCGAAGTCGCCTGATAATCGTCAAAAAGGCGCGTGGCTTTTGCACGCGCCTTTGTCCGTCGCGCAACAAAAAAGAAGTGAATAGCCATGGCCGACAGTTTCAAATTCGAACTTGTTTCTCCGGAGCGTCTGCTTGTTTCCGAAACGGTCACTGAAGTTGTCATTCCGGCTACGCTCGGCGAAATGACGGTTCTGCCGAATCATGCGCCTGTCATGACCACGATCAAGCCAGGTCTGGTGACGGTGAAGTTCGCATCCGGCGAGACACACAAATACGTTGTCTTCGGTGGTTTTGCGGATATCGTTCAGAGCGGCTGCACCTTGCTTGCCGAGTCTGCGACGCCTGCCGACGACATCAGCGCCGATGACTTGCAGAAGCGTATCGATGCCGCCCGTTCGGAAATCGAAGAAGGCAATCATCACCACGAGCATCTGACCAAGCTCGAAAAGCATCTCTACGAATTGACGAACCTGCATGAGGTTCTCGTCGCCGCTTGAAAGCACCGGGCGGGTTCGTAAGAACGACTGCCCACAAAGCGGAAACTTCAAGCGGCCTTCTGGCCGCTTTTTGTTTTTAGGGGTGGATGATGCCGGAGGCTGGCTTTGCGCCGAAGAACGTTTGAGACGCAACGCTCATGCAGCATGGTCGTGTTTGGCTTGCGATCCTCTCTAGTTCTCGAATACCTTTTATGTTTTTGCCGCGCCGCTCAACAGCTTATTCGTTCTCTACCAAGTGAGGTTTTGATATGTCGAACCCATCAGCCTATCGAGCGGTGAAGCGCATATCGCGGCGCGATGGTGTCGTTTCCCTTGGGCAACGGGAGGCCCCGGAGGAAGTGCCGGTCGCCTTTTCCTATGGCGGCTCGACCCATGCCGTGATGATGGCATCGCCTGTCGATCTCGAAGATTTCGCCGTGGGTTTCAGCCTGACTGAAGGCATCATCGACAATCCCTCACAGGTTGACGAGATCGAAATCCTCCAGACCGAACAGGGCTTCGATGTTCAGGTCACGCTTTTCGATGAGCAGGCGGATGCTCTGCGCATTCGCAGGCGTCACATGGCCGGGCCTGTGGGTTGCGGCTTGTGCGGGATCGAATCCATAGAGCAGGCGGTGCGACCCATTCCAGACGTCTCGCAATCGCAGCTTTCGCTGAGCGCCGATGATCTTGTCGCTGCGATGGATGCGCTCCATCAGGCACAGCCCATTTTCCGCCGGACCCGGGCCGTGCATGGCGCTGGCTTTTACGTACCCGAGAAGGGATTGCTTGCGGCGCGGGAAGATGTTGGACGCCACAATGCGCTGGATAAGCTGGCGGGCGCTGTTCTGCGCAGCGGTCAGCATGGGGCCTCGGGTGCCGTCGTCGTCACTAGCCGCATCTCGGTCGAGATGGTGCAGAAGGCGGCCATTCTTGGAAGCCCGATCTTGGCCGCCGTCTCTGCGCCCACGGCTCTTGCCATCGAAACCGCAGAGAAGGCGGGCATGACGCTCGTCGCACTCGTGCGTGGAGACGATCTGGAGATATTCACCCGCCCGGACCGGATCACAATCGACGGCTTTGAGGGCGAATTGCCGGGGTAAAGATCAGCATTCGTTTTGCTTTCCTCAAAGGCTTTGATATTCGTCAGTTCAATAATGGGCGCTGGAGTTTCCAATTTGGAAGCCGCGCATCTCCATGCAAATATCTGACGAACCGCTTTCCTGTTGCGGTTTCGGGAGAGCCACATGCAGCATGATCTGATCTCGAAAACGCGGTCCACCGCCCCGGAAACCGATTTCGGTCCCTGGCTCGCCAAGGCTTCCGTTCTCGTCATCGATGACGAGCCGGGCATGCGCAATTTTTTGATGCGGACGCTGGAAACGCGCTGTGCCTTTGTCGATGAAGCCGCCGATACGGCTGAGGCGACGCGCAAGCTGGATGAGCGGCATTTCGACATCGTCATTCTCGATAATATCATGCCGAAGAAAACCGGCCTCGAATGGCTGGCCGAACAGAGGGCAATCGGTTTTTATGCCGATACCATCCTGATGACGGCCTATGCAGATCTCGATACCGCCATTCAGGCCATTCGCGCCGGTGCTGCCGATTTCGTGCTGAAGCCGTTCCGCTCCAATCAGATATTGAATGCCATCTCGCGGGCGCTGGATCGGTCCAATTTGCAGCGGGAAAATTCGGCGCTGAAATACCAGCTGCAGACCGCGTCTGACCACATATTCCTGCGGGACCGTCTGGTGGGCAGCTCCGCTACCATCCAGCAGACGCGCGATATGATCAGCCGCGTCGCTCCCTTGCCGACATCAGTGCTGCTGACCGGTGAGTCCGGCACAGGCAAAGAGGTGCTGGCGCATTCCATCCATGATCTTTCTGACCGATCCGGCAAACCCTTCGTGCCGATCAATTGCGCGGCTATTCCCGCAGATATGCTGGAAACGGAATTGTTCGGCCATGTGAAAGGTGCGTTTACGGGAGCCGAAAGCCGACGCGAGGGCCTGTTCCTGCATGCGCAGGGCGGAACATTGTTTCTGGATGAAATCGGCGAGATGCCGATTGCCTTGCAGAGCAAACTGCTGCGGGTCATCGAAGACCGCAAGGTCCGCCCTGTCGGGGCGGAGCGGGAAGTGCCGATAGACATCCGCTTCATCTTCGCGACCAATGCAGATCTGGCAGCGGATGTGGAGAAGGGGCGCTTCCGGGCTGATCTGTTTTACCGGATCAATGTCATGCAAATCTATCTCGCGCCGCTGCGAGATCGGGAGCATGATGTGGTGGAACTGACGGAACTCTTCATGCACAAGCTGTCGCAACAACTCGGTATGCCACAGGTTGCCATCGATGACACGGTGCGGGCCATGCTGCTTGCCTATCATTGGCCCGGCAATGTGCGCGAGTTGCGCAATTTCATCGAGCGCAGCCTGATTCTCGGTCGCTTCCCGCTGGATTTGCGCGGTGGCGCTTCTACGTCTGCGGCTTCCGGAACTCTGGAGGAAGTGGAGCGGCGGCATATTCTCGCTGTCTTGAACGAGGTCGCGGGTAACAGGGACGAAGCCGCGCGACGGCTTGGCATTTCCCGAAAGACCATAGACCGCAAGATGTCGTTCTGGCATGGCTGACAAACCGGGCATCGCGACCTTCTTTGGGCCTTTGCGGTCGGTGCGTTTCCGGCTGCTGGCCATAGCCCTTTTGCCGACACTCGTCATCCTGCCGCTGCTGCTGGGCGTGACCATGGTGCGCTGGAGTGGTAAGTTCGATGCGCTGCTGATCACCAAGGTCAACAGCGACCTGACCGTGGCCCATCAGTATCTCGCCACTATCCTCGAAAATACCGGTGAGCGGCTGGAGGCGATCAGCAACTCCGCGCGGATTCGCGAGATCGTCAGCGAGCAAGACCAAACCCCATTAAAGAGATTTCTGGAAGAAAACCGGGAAAAGCTCGGCCTCGATTTTCTTTTCCTCTTGGATGCCAATGGCAATGTGTCGGCCAGTGCCGGCACGGATGCGGGCAAGACCCGGGTGGACTGGCCGGTGCGTGCCGCGGCCCTTGGCGGCAAAGCATCCTATGCGATGGATATTTTTTCGGAGCAGGATCTTGTCGCGCTATCTCTGTCACTGGCGCAAAGAGCGCGCCTTGATCTCGTGCCGACACCCAATGCCCATCAGGAAGACCGAACCGTCGAAACGCGCGGCATGATGATCCATGCTGCTAGCCCGCTGCGCTTGCCCGGCAGCCCGGCGCTGGCATTGGTGGGTGGCAGGCTGCTCAATCAGAACCTCGATTTCATCGATACGATCAATGATCTGGTCTACAGGCAGGCCAGCCTGCCGGAAGGCAGCCAGGGCACGGCAACATTGTTTCTGGATGATGTGCGCATCAGCACCAATGTCCGCCTGTTTGAAAACCGCAGGGCGCTGGGAACGAGGGTTTCGGAGGCGGTGCATTCCGCAGTTCTCGGGGCGGGTCAGGTCTGGCTGGACAGCGCCTTCGTCGTCAATGACTGGTATATTTCCGCTTATGAGCCGCTGGTCGATAGCTATGGCAAGCGCGTCGGCATGCTCTATGTCGGCTTTCTGGAGGCGCCTTTCGCGCAGGCGAAATATGAAACGCTGGGCTCCGTCATCGCGGCCTTTCTGGGTATAACGATCATCAGTATTCCCGTGTTTTTGCGCTGGGCGAGGGGCATCTTCAAACCGCTGGAGCGCATGACGCAGACCATCTCGCAGGTCGATGACGGTGATCTCGGCGCACGCACGGGCCTGCCGCCGACGGGTGACGAAATCGGCCAGGTGGCCGTGCATCTGGATGAACTGCTGGAGAGGCTTCAGCAGCGTGAAGGTGAGCTTCGGGCCTGGAACGAAGAGCTGAATGTGCGCGTCGAGCAGCGGACGCAGGAATTGCAGCTCGCCAATCTTCGTTTGGAAGCAACGACCAAGCAGCTCGTCATGTCGGAAAAACTGGCGACCATCGGTGAGATTACCGCAGGCGTGGCGCATGAGATCAACAATCCCATTGCCGTTATTCAGGGCAATCTGGAAGTGGCGCGCTCGATGCTGGGCAATCAGGCAAATGTCGCAAAGACCGAATTCAATCTCATCGATGAGCAGGTGGACCGCATCAGCAGGATCGTCGGCAAGCTGCTGCAATTTGCTCGGCCGGAGGAGTTTGCCGGTTATGTAGAGCGCCAAAGCCCCGAAACCGTGATTTCGGATTGCATGCCGCTGGTCAAGCACGTCCTGAACCGCGCCGGTATCGAGGTCATCAGGCAAGACGATGCGACCGGTCTTCTGGCGATGAACCGCACGGAGCTGCAACAGGTTCTCGTCAACCTCATCGTCAATGCCGCCCATGCCATGCCGGAAGGTGGCACATTGACTCTGAGCAGCATCAATGAGGAACGACACGGTTCTCAGGGCGTGGCCATGACCGTGGCGGATACGGGCGTGGGCATGAGCGAGGATGTCGTGGCGCGTATCTTCGACCCCTTCTTCACGACGAAACGTCAGGAAGGCACGGGGCTTGGCCTTTCCGTTAGCCAGATGCTGATCGCGCGCCAGGGTGGGGAGATCACCGTGGAAAGTTCGCTCGGCGCTGGAACGGCCTTCACCATCTGGCTCCCGCAAGCGCTCTAAGCGGCATTTCAGTTCGTTAGAACATGGCGAAAAGAAAGCGGAATTGTGGACATTTTGTCGCGATGGGCGGGACATTTTGTCTCATGCGCAGATACGGTTTCTCTTATCCTTTTGATAAATAACAATTTCCCGTCTGGCACATGAATTGCTGGAGCGTAAGAGGCAACACATCAGGCCCTTGCGTGAGAGCGTCCCATAGAAGGAGCCGCCGCGCATCTGGGCCCGTGGGCTTGGGACATTGTTTCGGACGAATCAGGGGGCGGTCTGCACAGTTCAGCTGCAGGCCGCGCCCTGAGACCCGAGGCTAACAATAACATCGAAATTCACGGCTGTTGCGGTGAATGGAGGGACACACAATGACTGCGACCAACGAAACGCTCGCGCCAGTGGCTGCGGGTGCCGGTCTTCTGGACCGCGAAAGAATTATCGCAAAACCTGGCTTCAACCGCTGGCTGGTTCCGCCGGCAGCACTGGCCATCCATCTTTGCATCGGCATGGCTTACGGCTTTTCGGTGTTCTGGCTGCCGCTCACCAAGGCAATCGGCATCACCTCGACCGTCGCCTGCGCCGATCTCAACCTGGCATCTGCCCTGTTCACGACGACCTGCGACTGGCGCGTCAGTGACCTTGGCTGGATCTACACGCTGTTCTTCGTGCTGCTCGGCTGCTCCGCGGCCATCTGGGGCGGCTGGCTGGAACGCGCTGGTCCGCGCAAGGCAGGCTTCGTCTCTGCCATCTGCTGGTGCGGCGGCATGACCATTGCTGCCATCGGCATCATGACCCACCAGCTGTGGCTGATGTGGTTCGGCGCCGGTGTCATCGGCGGTATCGGCCTTGGCCTCGGTTACATTTCTCCGGTCTCCACTCTGATCAAGTGGTTCCCGGACCGTCGCGGCATGGCAACCGGCATGGCCATCATGGGCTTTGGCGGCGGCGCGATGATTGGTGCACCGCTTGCGGATGCGCTGATGCGTCACTTCCGCACCGATGTTTCCATCGGCGTCTGGGAAACCTTCCTCGTCATGGCGGCAATCTACTTCGTGTTCATGATGGCTGGTGCTTTCGGCTATCGCATTCCGCCAGCAGGCTGGAAGCCAGAGGGCTGGACCGCACCTGCGGCGAAGAACTCGATGATCACCACCCGCCACGTTCACCTCAACAATGCGCACAAGACCAAGCAGTTCTGGATGATCTGGCTCGTTCTGTGCCTCAACGTTTCGGCTGGTATCGGCGTTCTCGGCATGGCATCCCCCATGCTTCAGGAAATCTTCGCCGGTTCTCTGATCGGTCTTCCCGATGTGAAGTTCGCGGACCTGACGCCTGAACAGCTGGCTCAGATCGCAGCCATTGCCGCTGGTTTCACCGGTCTGCTTTCGGTCTTCAACATTGCCGGTCGCTTCTTCTGGGCATCGCTCTCCGACCGTATCGGCCGCAAGGCCACTTACTTCACCTTCTTCGCACTCGGCATCGTGCTTTACGCATCGGCTCCGTGGGCGGCAGGTCTTGGTAACAAGGCGCTGTTCGTCGGCATGCTCTGCATCATCGTTTCGATGTATGGCGGTGGTTTCGCAACCATCCCGGCTTACCTTGCAGATATTTTCGGCACTCAGTTCGTCGGCGCGATCCATGGTCGTCTGCTGACGGCTTGGGCAACGGCTGGCATCATCGGTCCGGTCGTGGTCAACTACATCCGCGAAGCACAGATCGCTGCGGGCATTCCGCGCGCGCAGGTCTATGACTTCACCATGTATATTCTGGCCGGCATGCTGGTTCTCGGCCTCATCGCCAACCTCATGGTCAAGCCGCTTGCAGAAAAGTGGTACATGTCGGATGAGGAAGTGGCAGCACTTCAGGCCAAGACATCTGCAGCCAGCAGCGGTCCAACAGGCTCCTTCGGCATCGGCAAGGGCGGCTTCGACGCCAAGGCTGCGATTGCCTGGGCTGTGGTCGGTATCCCGATCGTCTGGGGTATCTGGATCACCCTGCAGAAGACATTCGTCCTGTTCACCTGATAGGATGTTTCCATAAAGATAGGTCCGCCGAACTCGGTGGGCTTATCGAAAGACGAAAGGCCGCTTCATGCGGCCTTTTGCTTTTGCAGAATGGTTTCCTGCGCATAAGTGCGCGCCTGCTGATCGGCGGCAAGAACGTCTTCAATCGTCTGCGCCGAGCGCCCGTCATTCATGCGGTCCATGACGATCTCAACGATATCAGCCATATCGAGAAAACCGATCTGCCCGTCCACGAAAGCGTGAAACGCGCTCTCATCGGCGGCATTCAGCACTGCACCCTGCGCACCACCGCGTTCCAGCGCTGTTCTGGCCAGCCTCAGTGCCGGGAAGCGCGTCTCATCAGGTGCTTCGAAATCCAGCCGTGCGAGCTTGGCAAAGTCCAGCCGCTCGACATCGATCTCGCCGCGGGCGGGATAGGTCAGCGCATAGGCGATGGCCGTGCGCATATCCGGGCAGCCCAGCTGGGCGATGACCGATCCATCCGTATAAGCCACCATGGAATGAATGATGGACTGCGGATGAATGATGACCTCGATCTGGTCAGGTGTCAGATCGAAGAGATATTTCGCCTCGATCATTTCCAGCGCCTTGTTGAACATCGAGGCGCTGCCGATGGAGACCTTCAGGCCCATCGACCAGTTGGGGTGGGCGCGGGCGATATCTGCCGTCACGCCCGCCATCTGCTCGCGCGTGAATGTGCGGAAGGGACCGCCGGATGCCGTCAGAACGATGCGTTCGACATTCGCCTTGTTGGCGGGTTCCAGGCACTGGAAAATGGCGCTGTGTTCGCTATCCACCGGGATCAGCTGACCGCCGCCTTGGGCCACGGTGCGAATGAAAACGTCACCGGCGGAAACGAGGCATTCCTTGTTGGCGAGTGCAATGTTTGCTCCACGGCTGGCCGCCGTCAGCGTCGGCTCCAGACCCGGTGTTCCGGCAATGGCTGCCATCACCCAGTCGGCTTCCATGCTGGCGGCTTCCTGCAAGCCGCTTTGGCCTGCTGCAACGGAAATATCGCTGCCAGCCAATGCGTCTTTCAGGGCCTGGTAATTGCTGTCTTCCGAAGTCACGGCAAGGCGGGCACCGACGGCGCGCGCCTGTTCGGCCAAAAGCGCGATATTGCCCGCACCGGTCAGTGCCATGACATCGAACCGTTCCCGCCCGCCAAGCTGGCTTATGACATCCAGCGTGCTGGTGCCGATGGAGCCGGTGGAGCCCAGCACAGTCAGTTTTTCGGGTGAATTCGGGCCCTGCGGGTGCGTCATATCAATCCGGTTCTTCTCAATGAGGTCATCGAAGCGTTTACAAGTCAAAGATGAGCATAACAAGGAGAAAGCCGCACTTGTCTTTGCCTTCCTGCGCCCACATATTTCAAGCAGTTGAGGCACAGGAACGGTATGCGGCGCTTTTTTGTTTCCAGCGGTTGGATTTTGGCAGCAACCTTCGTTCTGGTGCTGGTCTTCATTCCGTTTGATCCGCTGATTTCACAGCGCGCCCAGGCACTTCCAGGCCCGATTGTCGGCTTCAACAATGCGATCACCGACTTTGGCACGTTTCGCTGGATGCTCTACAGCACCGGTCTTCTGGCAATCATTGCCTATATCGCGGCGCGGGTGTTTGTGAGCAGTTCCTATGGCAGCCGTATAAGAACGGCGTGGCGGCTGTTGCTGTATTTCTTTTTGACCATCGGCACCGCCAGCATTCTCGTGCATCTGCTCAAATTCGTCATCGGTCGGGCGCGGCCTGAATTGCTGATGCAAATGGGTGCCTACAGCCTGACACCCTTCACCGGCGACAATCTTTATGAAAGCTTTCCGTCTGGCCATTCTGCGGCGGCGGGCGCGTTCTTTGGCGCATTCCTGATGCTGGTGCCGCGCTTCCGCTTCGTTTTCATCGCTCTTGCCCTGGTCATCGGCGTATCGCGGGTGATCGTCGGTGCGCATTATCCAAGCGACGTGGCAGCGGGTCTGCTTCTGGGGACATGGACGGCAATGGCCTTCGCTTTTATCTTCGCGCGCTCCGAATGGCTGTTCCGCTTCGATGAACATGGCTGGCCGCATCCGAAAAACGCACCACGCCCCGCCCTTTGAGCGGTTGCAGGAGGATCGCCGATGGACAATAGGGACATGGAAGCGGTGCGGTCGATCAAAACGACCGTCGCGATCGCGGGCGGTGGGCCTGCCGGGATGATGCTTGGGCTTCTTCTGGCGCGGGCCAATGTGGATGTGACCGTCATCGAAAAACATGGCGATTTTCTTCGGGATTTCCGTGGCGATACCATCCATCCCTCGACACTCGAGATCATCGAGCAGCTGGGCTTCATTAAGGAGTTTCTGGCGCTACCCCATACCGAAGCAAGGCAGCTGCATGCGGAGATCGGGGATCAGAAGGTGACGATTGCCGATTTCTCTTGGCTGCCGGTCAAGAACCGCTTCATCGCCTTTATGCCGCAATGGGATTTCCTCAATTTCATCGCCGGGAAGGCCGGGCAATATGAGAATTTCCGGTTGCTGATGAGCGCGCCGGTCACGGACCTGCTTCAAACAGGCGGCAGGGTTCATGGCCTTCGGGTCGAGACGCCGGATGGTCCGCTCACCATCGAAGCGGATCTGGTGGTTGGCGCGGATGGGCGCAATTCCGTCATCAGGGACAAGGCAGGGCTGGAGATTGAGCGTTTTGGCGTGCCGACCGAAGTGCTGTGGATGCGCCTGTCGAAACAGCCGGGTGATCCGACCGAAACCATGGGCCATGCCGGTCCGCAACAGGGTTTCGTGCTGATAGACCGTGGCGATTACTGGCAGTGCGGTTATGTGGTGCGCAAAGGCTTTTTCGCGGACATCAAAACCAAGGGGCTGGAGGCTTTTCGGGAGCGGGTTGCCGAAGTCTGCCCGCTGCCGCGTGAACGCCTGTCGGAGATAAAGAGTTGGGACGACGCCCAGCTTTTGACGGTGCGCATCGACCGCCTGAAACAATGGTGGAAGCCGGGGGTGATCTGCATTGGCGATGCCGCTCACGCCATGTCGCCGATTGGCGGTGTGGGCGTCAATTTGGCCATTCAGGATGCGGTGGCAACAGCCAATGTTCTGGTCCCGGTTCTATCGTCCGGGCGGTCCATCACCGATGTCGATCTGGCCGCCATCGAGAAACGCCGCTCCTTCCCCACCAAAGCCACGCAGCGCCTGCAATTGATGATGCGCAGCAAGAACAAGAAGGATCAGGCGGATGCAAAACGGGCAAAAGGCCCGCCCGCCTTCGTCCTTGCCATCATGCGTTTTCCGCTGCTCGCCCATCTGGCAGGAAGGCTGATCGGGCTCGGTTTCCGACGGGAAAAGCTCAAATATTGATGGTGCGGAATTATCGCTCGTCGTAGAGGCGGCGCAATATTCTGGCAGTTCCTGCCGCGCCATCCAGATTAAGATCGATCTTGCCCGGCTCCGGCAGTTTCAGTGCATCGTCAATGGCCTTTGCCATGGATTGCGGTGATATGGCGCTTTCTTCCAGCACATGGGCGAGGCCCAGTCTCGCCAGGCGGGACGCGCGTGCGCCCTGCTCCGTCTCTCCGCCTGCCGCAAACGGAATAAGCAGCGAGCGGCATTTCGCCTGCAGGATATCGCAGACCGTGTTGTAACCCGCCTGCGAGATGGACAGTTTCGCGCCCGACAGAAGGCTGGCAAAATCCTTGCGGAACCGGAAGACCGATATGCCATTGCCAGCCTGCGCCGAAATCGCCTCGAAATCCGCCTGCGGCATGTTGGGTCCGGTGATGAGGCACCAGCTTTTGACCTGATCGATCATCGGGGCGGCGTCGAGTGCGGCGCGGATCAGCGTCGCTCCAACCGCTCCGCCACCTGCTGAAACCACGACATCGAAACGTTCTTTCGGCGGTTCCGGCTTGGAAGGGGCGACAAGGCCGGTATAGACGATGCGCTGGCTGATCTGGTCGGCCAGCGGAAAGGTGTCTTCCAGCCGCACGAAGTTCGGGTCGCCATGCACTAGAACGGTGTCGAAATGCGTTTTGACGAGCGCTATCGTCTCTTCGTCGCGGCCGGGCTTGGCACGTTCCTGCAGGATATCGCGCAGGGATGTCATCACCAGCGGACGCTCCAGGCTGTGTTCGATGGCACTCAAAAGCGGCATGAGTTCGAAACGCACCTGCCTGCGGCCAAAGGGAAAGGCTTCGATGATGACGATATCGGGCCGTGCTCCGCGATAGGCACCCAGCAGCATGCTCGTACGATCATCCTTGAAGGCATCATCCACCGGCTTGCCTGTCGCATCCACCAGCCCGGAAAAGCTGCCATCGCTGACGGCAATCGGCGGCAGTTCGATGTGGCGGATGCCTTCGCCCGGAAAGCCGGGAACGGGTGTGCCGCCGGTGACCAGTGTCACGTCGAAACCATCCGCTACGAGCGCGCGCGCCACCCTGCTTGCACGGGCGATGTGGCCGATGCCGAGAAGGTGCTGAACGTAGAAAAAAACGCGAGGCGCGGATTGTGCGACGGTCAAACGGCTTTCTCCCATTCCTGCTCGAACAGAGCCTTCAGTTCGGTAATGCTGTTGCGGTGATCGAACGAGGTGCGCACGCGGTTTTCCGCAGCCGCTCCAAGACGTGCCCGAAGATTGGGGTCGGTGATCGCCGCTTGCAGAGCCTGCGAAAAAGCAGTCGCATCTTCCGGCTCAGTCAGCAATCCGTTTTCGCCATCGATGAAAAATTCGGGAATGCCCGAAATGTTGGTGGAAATGCAGGCAAGGTTCTGGCTGGCAGCTTCTACCAAGACATTCGGCAATCCATCGCGATCGCCATCGCTGGTGATGCGGCAGGCAAGCGCGAAGAGATCGGCTTGCCGATAGTGGTCCAGCACCTGTCTCTGATCCATGGCACCCGTCCAGACAATACGGTCGGAAAGGCCGAGTTCGTCTGCCAGCGATTTCAAGCTGCTCAACTCGTCACCGCCACCGATATGGGTGAAGCGCCAATGCAGCGACGCTGGCAGAGCGGCGAGGGCACGCAACAGAATGTCGATGCCCTTTTTCTTCACGGCGCGGCCGACGCTGAGAATGCGCACCGGATCATTGGGAGCGGAGCCATCGCGCGGAGCACGCGGGCCTTCGAAATGGGGAAAGCGCGTGAGGTCTAGGCCGTGATAGCTGAGGTGCACCTTTTCCTTGTCGCTTGCGAGATTTTGCAAATGCCTGAAACCGCTCGCGGTGCAGGTTACGGCCCAGCGGGCGCTGTCGAGCTTGTTGGCGAGGTCACGGTCGCTGGAGGTCCAGATATCCTTGGCATGCGCCGAGATCGTCCAGGGAATGCCGGTGATCAGATGTGTATAAGCGGCGACGGAAGCGGGTGTGTGTATGAAGTGAACATGCAGCCAGCCTGCATCGACTGGCCACTCATGCGCCAGCACGGCGGCCTGTCCGAAGCGGCGAAAGCGGTTGCGGGTAAAGTCATGGCGCAGATCGTGGAGAAAACGACGAAGCGCCAAGCCGAATCCGGGCTTGCGGCGGCAGGCCCAGAGCGCTTTCAGCACCCGCAACGGCTCCTCATGCAGATATTCCGGCAGGTAGGTCACGTTGGCACGGATTTCATCATGCACCGGGTGACGCTTCTTATCCGTCGGGCGGCGCATGGAAACGAGTTCCAGCTCCAGCCCTGCCTTTTCTAGGCCCAGAAGTTCCTGCGCGATGAAGGTTTCCGAAAGGCGCGGATATCCTTTCAGAAGAACCATGATTTTCTTTTTGACGGTCACGATATCCGCGTCTCTTTCTGAAATCAGGCGGTGGCGGGAAGAACTTTGACAGCATCTTCCGGCTGAAGCCACTCGGCAATGCGTCTGGAGATGTTTTCCAGCCCGTCGAGCTTGAGGTCTTTGCCATTGGCCGACGGTGGTGCGCGGTGGAGCAAATCCTTGAGCGCCTGCGCCATCTTCTTCGGGTCTTCCGCTTCCTCGGGTAGAAGCATGTCGAACAGACCGAGTTCCGACGCACGGCTTGCCCGGATCAACTGCTCTTCACGCGGTACGATGCGCGGCACGATGAGGGCTGGCTTGTCGAAGGAGAGAATTTCGCAGACCGTATTGTAGCCGCCCATGGACACGACCGCCTTGGCGCCCGCAACGATATCTTCCATGCGATTATCGAATTCGATGATCTCGATATAGGGAATATCGGAGGTGTTCTGCATGAAGCGCTGGCGCTGTTCGCCCGGCATATAGGGGCCGAGCACGATGAGCGCCTTTTGCGTCAGTTCCGGGTCGGCCTTATAGGCATTGATGACGTCATCGATCAATTCGCTGCCATCGCCACCGCCGCCGGTGGTCACCAGAATATAGTCGCCGTCCGTGCGCTGAGACGGATTTTCGGACTGTGTCTTCGAGCGTTGAAGGAAGCCGACGAAATCCATCTTGTCGCGCACCCTGGACGGCACATCCAGCCCCATTAGCGGATCGTGAAAATCAGGCGGGCCATAGACCCAGACGTGATCGTAATAGCGCTCGATCTTGCTCAAGACATCATTGCGTTTCCACTCGGCTTCCAGAAGCTGCGGCGCATCCATCACGTCGCGAAGACCGATCACGAGCTTGGTGCCTTTCTCCTTGAGATAGGTCAGCGTTTCCTCCACCTCGCCGCGCAGGCCCATGGGCTCCTTGTCGACGATGAAGATATCCGGCTGGAAGCTTTCTGCGGTGTGGTAGATGATCGAGCGGCGCATTTTCAGCGTTTCCTGAAGATCGATATGCCGGTCGAGCGATGTATATTCACCGTTTCTGAGCTTGATGACGCTGGGGATTTTGACGAAATCGACCCGGGCGCGATAGTCGAACGCGCCGGCGATGGTGGCGCCAGAGATGATAAGGACGTTGAGACCTCGATAATCCTCCACCAGCGCATGGGCAATGGTGCGGCAGCGGCGCAGGTGCCCAAGCCCGAAACTATCATGGCTGTACATGAGAATACGGACATCGTTCAGACGGGTACTCACGGGTGGCACCTCTTGTCCAGGCTCTGATAGCGCGTCGTATAGGGTCGATATGTCACTGGACGGTCCGTGGTTATTTAAAGGGATCTGCCGCATCACGTAGTCCATCGCCAAAGAAATTAAAGGCCAAGATGACGAGCACCACCGGCACGGTGGGCAGAAGAAGCCATGGATACAGGGCAATCACGCTCACGCTTCTCGCTTCTGTGAGCAGAATACCCCAACTTGTGATCGGCGGGCGAAGGCCAAGGCCAAGGAAGCTGAGTGCCGTCTCGCCGAGGATCATGCCCGGAATGGTCAGCGTCGCGGAGGCAATGAGATGCGACATGAAGCCGGGTATGAGATGCCGGCCGATGATACGCGGTGTACTGGCTCCCATCAATTGCGCGGCCAGAACATAGTCTTCCTCGCGCAGCGCCAGCAGTTTGGAGCGCACCGCGCGCGCAAGGCCGGTCCAGTCCAGAAGGCCAAGGATGAGGGTGATGCCGAGATAGACGAGAATCGGGCTCCAGGTTACCGGCATGATGGCGGCCAGCGCCAGCCACAGCGGGATGCTGGGGATCGATTGCAGCACCTCGATGATGCGCTGGACGATGAGGTCGAAGACGCCGCCGCGATAACCGGCGAGACCACCGATCACGATGCCGAGAACGAAGCTCATGGCGACACCGAAGAGGCCGATGGTCAGCGAAATGCGGGCGCCATAGATGATGCGCGAGAGAACGTCGCGACCCAGACGGTCTGTACCCAGCAGATACATCTGGCCATTTTCGGCGGGGCAGACCAGATGCACATTGCTGTCGAACAGGCCCCAGAAGGTATAATTATCGCCGCGGCAGAAGAAGCGGATTTTCTGCACATCCGTCGGCACGTCGGTATAGACGCGCCGCAGGTTTTCCATGTCGAGGCTCATGCTTCGTCCGTAAACGAAGGGACCGACGAACTGGCCATCGTGGAAGAGATGGATGGCCTGCGGCGGCGCATAGATGTTTTCGACGTTGCGCGTGTGCAGATTGTAGGGTGCCAGAAATTCGCAGATCAGGATCGACAGATAGACGAACAGCAGAAACGCGCCGGAATAGACCGCCAGCTTGTGCTGCCGAAACTGCCACCACATCAGCTTGAACTGTGATGCCTTGCTGAAGGCCGCAGCACCAGAGGTGGTCGGCTCCACCAGATTGGGATCGAAAGGCGCAGTCGAGACATAGTGCGGCAAGGGTTCGCCGGGCTTTGGAATGGAGGAGGTCATTTTATGTTACCACCCCCAAAGCGGATGCGCGGATCGAGAATGGCAAGCGCAATATCGGAGATAAGCACGCCGATCACCGTCAAAAATGCGAGGAACATCAGGAAGGAACCGGCCAGATACATGTCCTGACTTTGCAGCGCGCGGATCAGCATCGGGCCGGTCGTTTCCAGCGATAGAACGACGGCAGTGATTTCTGCGCCGGAGATGATGGCAGGCAGAATGGAGCCGATATCCGAGATGAAGAAGTTGAGCGCCATGCGCAGCGGATATTTCGTCAGAACCTTGAACGGATGCAGGCCTTTGGCGCGTGCCGTCACCACATATTGTTTCTGCAACTCATCCAGCAGGTTAGCCCGCAAACGGCGGATCATGCCCGCGGTTCCCGCTGTGCCGATGATGAGAACCGGTATCCAGAGATGTTCCAGAATGGACTTGAACTTGGCCCAGCTCATTGCCTGGTTCAGATACTCACGGTCCATGAGGTGACCGATGGAGGTGCCGAACCAGATATTGGCAAAATACATCAGGATCAGGGCCAGCATGAAGTTGGGAATGGCAATGCCCAAAAGCCCGAGGAATGTCAGGCCATAATCGCCCCAGCTGTATTTATGCGTGGCGGAATAGATGCCGATAGGGAAAGCCAGCACCCATGTCACGATGATGGTCACGAAGGAGACCAGCATGGTCAGCCACAGACGGTCGCCCACGACCTCGTTGACGGGCAGCTGGTATTCGAACGAGAAGCCGAAATCACCCACCAGCATGCCGGTCGCCCAGCGGAAATAGCGGATCGGCGCCGGTTGATCGAAGCCGTAACGGGCGCGCAGTTCCTCGATTTCGGCCAGATTGGCGGTTTCGCCCATGGCCCGCATCTCTGCGACATAGCTCTCGAAATAATCCCCCGGTGGCAATTCGATGATGGTGAAGACCAGCATCGAAATCAGGATGAGAGTGGGGATCATCACGAGCAGGCGCCCTAGAATATATCTGAGCATGTCATGCGTCTCCGTCGTACCAGAACGCGTCTGGCATATAGACACCGAGATAGGAGGTGGGTTCGAAACCGTAGAGCGCCTTTTCCGGCACGTTGCGCATCTTCGTCACATGCACGATGGGCTGCAGCGCGCTGTTGACGATGCCGATGGAAAAGACCTGCTGGGAATAGATGCTCAGCATTTCCAGCCAGATGTCGCGGCGCTCTTCTTCCGTCACGCTGCGACGCCATTGTTTCAAAAGCGCAAGCAGATGAGCGGCTTCCGGCAAATCCGGTTCCTTGCCTTCACGCCCGCCTGAGAGGTAATGCACACCCCAGACCGGCCATTGAAGCTGGTCGTCACCCGTGGGGGCAAGGCCAGCGGGCAGCATATCTGGTGTCGGCACGGCATTGTCCATGCCGAACCAGACCGACATCATGACTTCGCCGCCCATGGCGCGCTTGCGGAAGACATCGCGCTGGGTTGGTCTGCTAGATAGAGATATGCCGATCTTGCGCCAGTGGTCGGTTACCAGTTCCAACACGTCCGTCTCCAGCGTGCTTTCGCCTGCGGTTTCGACGATGATATGGGCCGCGCGTCCATCCGGCAGCAGGCGAATGCCGCGGTCGTTGCGGGTCGTCAGCCCCAGTTCGTCCAAGAGCGCATTTGCCATGGTGGGATTGAAGTCGGACCATGCCTTGGCAAATTCCGGGCGATAGAGCGAGCTTTCAGGCAGAACCGTATCGGCGCTTTCTTTGGCAAGACCGTAGAAGCAGACCATGTTGATCTCATGCCGGTCGATGCCAATAGACAGGGCACGGCGCATGCGCACGTCGCGGAACAGATTGCGCCAGACATCGTCGCCGCAATTCAGGTTCGGCAGCAAACAGACGCGCGAGCCTTGGCTGCGTGTCCACAGATTGACCTTGAGCGGGTAGCGATCTTCCGCATCCTTCAGGAAGGTATAATCGTTGAAATCGAGCCCCATGAATTGAAGGTCGCTATCCCCGGACGCCGTCTTGGCAGCGATGATTTCCGATGAGGTGACATTCAGCAGGAAGCGGTCAAGGTAAGGCAGTTGAAGGCCGTTTTCATCGACGCGATGGTAATAGGGATTGCGCTCGAAAATGAACTGTTCGGCAGGCGGCGCGGTGATGTTGCGCCATGCGTCGAGCGTTGGAAGATCGGGGTTTTCCGGGCGAAGCTGTCGCGACATCTTGATGTGCAGGCTGCTCCAGTCATCCACCTTGTTCTTCTTGATCAGCTTGGCGAGCTTTTCCGGCGTCTGATATTTGATGTGGAACTGCTTCATATAGGCAGCAGGCAGGAACAGGCGCGCGGGCGAGGCACCGGCAAGCTTGGCCAGAAAATCCGGGTTCGGACCTTCCCATGTGTAGCGAACGCTCAGGCGGTCAACGACCTCCACTTTTGGAGGTTTTTCATAGACCAACAGCTCGATTGGCGGGCCGCCTTTGTGGATTTCGAGGTTGAGCGCCACGTCCTCCCAGAAATAGCGGAAGTCTTCGGTCGTGAAGTCGCTGCCATCTGACCATTTGTGGCCATCGCGCAGTTTCAGCGTGAAAATCCGCTCCTCATCGACCGTATAGCTTTCCAGAATATCCGGCTGGAATTCGAACTTCTCGTCGTAACCGACAAGACGTGCATAGCTGTTGATCGGCATCAGGCGGATGTCGCGCTGGCCACCGATCAGCATACGCACGGAGCCACCGTGTTTCCCGGGCTCGCGTCCAAGGTTTTCCAGGTTCATCACGCGGGGATTTTTCGGCAGGCGCTGATCGACGGGTGGAAGATCGCCTTTCTCGCGTTTTTCCTTGAGGAAATCAGAATCCGTATAGGCCGCCAGCGCTTTCCAGGGAGCGAAGACGGAGGCAAGAAGGGCAAGTGTCGTTCTGCGCGTGATCACGAGCGTAACTCCGCAACATCCACATTTCCATTGGCCAGTACGAGATGACCGCCACCGAGATCGGCGGTGATGAGCCCGCCTTCATCGCTGTCGCGGAACTGCTTGCCCCAGTCGAATTTGCCGGTGGCGCTGATCTTGGCGATGGTGCTGAAATCGAGTGGCCTGTCCAGATCCGGGAAGGGAACGGCGGCCAGCAGGGATTTGGTATAGGGGTGGACGGGGTTGCGCATCAGTGTCTCGCGCGGTGCCAGTTCAACGATCTTGCCTTCGCACATCACCGCCACACGGTCCGCCATATAATCCACCACGGCCAGATTGTGCGAAATGAAGAGATAGGTGAGGCCGAGGTCTTTCTGCAAATCTTTCAGCAGATTGAGAATCTGCGCCTGTACTGAAACGTCGAGCGCCGAGACGGGTTCGTCGCAAATCAGCAGTTCAGGCCCGAGCGCCAAGGCTCTGGCGATGCCGATACGCTGGCGCTGGCCACCGGAGAAACTATGCGGGTAACGGTTGAGCGCGCTGTCTCCCAGACCGATGGCCCGCAGCAGCCCACGCACTTTTTCGGAGCGGTATTTCGCGTCGCCGCGACCATGGATTTGCAGGGGTTCGCTCAGAATATTGCTGACCGTCATGCGCGGTGAAAGCGAGGAGATGGGGTCCTGAAACACCATCTGTATCTTCGTGCGCAATTCACGCAGATCACCATCTCTGGCATTCATCACGTCGATATCGCCATTGCGGCTGTGGAAGGTGATGGAGCCCTCATCCGGGCGCACGGCGCGCATCAGGATTTTGCTGACGGTGGTTTTGCCGCTGCCGCTTTCGCCGACAAGGCCGAGACATTCGCCGCGACGAATCTCGAAGCTCACGCCATCGACGGCTTTTGTCGTGCTTGACTTGCCTGAAGTGAACCAGCTGGATTTGCGGGTGGTGAAGGTTTTGCTGACATTGTTGACGCTCAGGAGAACGCCATCTGCCTTGTCCACATGTGTAGATTTCTTGCCGATCAGGCTTTCCTTGTCGACCACCACTTCGCGAAGCGCTTTCAGCCTTTCGCCGGGCTTCATGTCGAAATGCGGCACGGCGGCCATCAGGCCCTTGAGATAGGGATGGGCCGGGGCACGGAAGATTTCATCGACCGTTCCTGCCTCCATGATTTCGCCTTGGTAGATGACGGCGACTTCATCGGCAATATTGGCGACGACGCCGAGATCATGGGTGATCAGCAGCATGCTCATGTTGAGCCTGCTTTGCAGATCGCGCAGCAGTTTGAGGATTTGTGCCTGTATCGTTACATCGAGTGCGGTCGTCGGCTCATCGGCAATTAGAAGGGCAGGGCGGCAGATCAGCGCCATCGCAATCATCGCGCGCTGCCGCATGCCGCCGGACAGTTCGAACGGATACATGTTGCAAATCTTGGCCGGATTGGAAAAGCCGACGAGATCGAGCGTTTCTTCGAGCTTCTCCTGCCGCTCCTTGGGCGTCAGCACCGAATGAATTCGCAGGGCTTCATCGATCTGGTTGCCAATGGTGTGCAGCGGCGAAAAGGACGTCATAGGCTCCTGAAAAATCAGGCCGATGCGGTTTCCGCGAATGGCCCGCATGGGCTTGCCATCTGGTTCCAGCTGCAGCAGATCGACCGCTCCGCGCTCCGGACGTGCCGGATCTGAAAACAGGATGCGACCGCTGACCTTTGCTGTGCGCGGCTGAATGCCCATGATGGTCTGGCCGATGACGGATTTGCCAGAGCCGGATTCGCCCACCAAGGCGGTGACTTTGCCCGGCAAAATACGAAGGCTGGTGTTTCTAACGGCATCGATTTTACCGCCCATCAAGGAAAAAGAAACTTGAAGGTTTTCGATACGAAGCAAGTCGGCGCCTGAACTCATGCCAAGGGTGTCCTCACCGTTTCTTATTTTGCCTAGGGCAGTTATTTAAGGGCCATGTACATTACGTTATCGCAGGCCTGTAGTTCTGTCTATGCTCCTGAAACATCGAAAACTTCAGGATGTTCCGAATGTCGCAGGCTTGCGTGAAAACATGTATTTGGAAGATGTGTCCGAGTTATTAAACCCAGAGGAAGCCACCATGCCAGACAAGGCTTATTTCGATGGAAAACTGGCTGAGGCGCGGCAATTGCTGGCGAATAAAAATTTCAGCGACGCGCGCAATATTCTCGATCAGCTTTCGCGGGAGAGCGACCGGCATCTGATGGGCGAGACGACTGCGCTTGGACTGCCGCGCAGGCTTCATTCCGCTTTTCTTCGGCTTGCCAAAGCTGAAGGCAATGCGGTGGGCCGCACCGGCTATCAATATCTGCTGGTGCCCCCACCCGATGTCTTTGCGCTCTATGGCCGTTTTTCGACGGAAGAACGCCGGTTGATCGCAGCGAAGAACCGCCAAACCGTGCCGAAATGCATTCATCAGATATGGATCGGCGACAAGCCGGTGCCGGTATCGACCGGTGCATGGGCGGACCATGCGAAGACGAACGGGCTGGACTATATCCTGTGGCGGGAAGCTGATCTTGAGCGGGAGGGGATAAGCTCAAACCCGATCTTTGCCAGAATGCTGGCGGAGGGGGATTATCCCGGTGCGGTGGATGTGGCGCGTTACATCATTCTGGCGAAATTCGGCGGCATTTATCTGGATTGTGATTTTTACCCCGCGCGCGACGATCTCAGCTTTTTCGACGTCTTGCCGATGATCGGGCTCACGGCCTTTGGCGAAGATGTGCCGCGCAAGACGGGGCAGGGCACCCTGCTTCTGGCCAATTCTTTCATTGCCACCCCGCCCGGTCACCCTGTCTTTAGCCGGATGCTTGAGGCGTTTCCGGACATCCTGACAACGCTGCCGAAGGCGCCGGCATGGTGGGCAACCGGCCCGCTGATTTTCACCGTGGTGGCGAGGGCGGGTTCGGTGTCTCTGGCGGCGGCGCATTTTGTTGCGGCTCTCTTGCCGGACCGGGCACCTTTCAGTGACGTTGAAGCGGCGCGCGCTCGCGCGGATGCTGACGACGGTCTGCTGATTGCCTGGAAATCATGGTGACAGCCATTGGCGCGAAGAGCGCCATCGGCAACCGGGATGACTGGCCGTGAGTGTGAAGAGCGAGCGCAGAAAGGTCCAGACACTTTCATCGTGATCGAGATGGTGGGTGAGTATCCCCGTCATGCCGCCGGTCTCATGTGCCTGTCGCACACGTTCTGCCATTTCCGTAAACAGCAGATCATGGTCTTTGCCAGCGCGCGTACCGCGCCAGTCTATGACATCGACATGGGTGTTGAGGATCGGAAGGCTGCCTGCGGTTTCTGGGCCGTAGACGGAGAGAGCCTTGTAGCCCAGTTGTGGCAAATGCTCGATCACCGCCTGATCGATGCGGTTCCATGGTGGCACCAGCATGGGAACGAAACATCTGCCGTGAAGGGATTGCAGTTTGGTCAGTCCTTGCTGCAATTCTCCAAGCACTGTCTCGAGCGGCCTGTGTAATCCAAGCTCGCGCTTTTTGTCGTCAGGCCCGGCATGGTTCTGGTGCGCCCAGCCGTGCACGGCAACATCAATTGCGGTCGTCTGCTCAAGCCGCTTTGCCAGCGCGTCGCCGGTTGGCTCTGGAATGACGGCCAGCGTCATGGGAATGGCGAAGTGCTCGGAAAGCTCCAGCAGACGGTCCAGCGCCGGGCTCGGCTCCGTCGCGTCGTCATCCCGCAACCAGAAATCCGCGACGATGTTTCTGCTGGCAAAATCATCCAGCATTTCCAGAAGCAGTTTTTCACTCATGATGTCCGCTCCGGCAGGTTTAGGAGAATGGTGTTCAGCGTGACCGCTGCATTTTCAAGCGAGCGTTCGACAGTCGCGAAATGGCGGGCATTTGCTGCCGTCGCCCGACGCAGATCGTCATTTCTCATCAGCCTTACCAATGCCTCGGCATAGGCCTCGATATTGCCGGGCTCGGTCAGAATGCCGGTTTCACCATCCATCACGACCTCCGGCACACCTGCGATCCGTTCGGCAATGACAGGCAGGCCCGCCGCCTGTGCTTCAAGATAAGCAAGCCCATAGGCTTCGCCATGCCCCGGCCAGACATAGATGGAAGAGCGGGAGAGAATGTCGGCAATTGCTTTGGGTGTCTGCTCGCCATGCCAGATGGTGCGGCTCTCATCGAATGTGGCGAACAGACCTCTCACCGTATCACCCTCCGGCCCATCTCCGATGATCTCCAAGGTCCATGGTAAATCATGCGGCAGTTGTTTCAATGCCTCGGCCAATGCCCGGTAGCTGCTGAGCTTGTCGCCCGCACGCATCATCGCAACGGTTGCGAGGCAATAGCGGGTGGGGGAGGGAGCGGTTTTCGTAAAGGCAGAGGCATCGATGAAGGGTGGCAGCATGGCGCAACGGATATTCGCCTCCGCCTTTGACAGCCCGTCCCGGTCTCGCTTCGTGAAGCAGATATTGACGGCAGCGAAACGCAGATCGGCGAGGAGCGCCTCCTGTATCTCACCCCAGCCCATGGCATTTCGCTTCGGCGAATAGGAAGCCTCGGCGGTGACATAGGCGATGCCGAAGCGTTGGCAAAGCTCCGGTCCCAGAAGGTCTCTTGCCTTGTAATAGGGGTGATAGCAGAACCAGATATCCGGCTTGCCTGCGCCCTTCCATGCGGTGGCGATGCGCTCGCGCTCCGTCTCCGCTGCCTGTACCAGTTCGCGGTGTTCTTCCCCGTCCGGGTCGCGCATAAAACTGCGGAGCTCCGACACAACCGCCACCTCATGCCCGCCCATCTGCATCGCTTTCATCAACTGGCGTGCCATCAGCCGGTCACCGGAGGGGACGGGATGGTTGGGAGATTTCAGCGGGGAATAGAAGGCGATTTTCATCTGTCCGTTTTGCTTTGTCGCTCAAGGCTTCGTCAATGGGAATTTGCGGCGGCCAAACCTTGACACTGTGGCTGTTCTCGCCCAACTGATGGGCATCTCTCTCCATGCGCGGGGCGCAATCAGCTTTGACTTCCTCTTCAAACGCACAGCAACTTTTAGAGCTTATCCGGTCGAAAAAGGCCAAAGCAGGCGTCATCGGCCTCGGTTATGTCGGTCTGCCGCTGGCTATGACCATTGCCCATTCCGGCTTCAAAGTCGTCGGCTTTGACATCGACCCCGGCAAGATTACCGCCATCGACGCCGGTGAAAGCTACATCGAAGCGGTCTCGCACGATGTTTTGAACGGCGCGCGACAGGACGACGGCTTCGTTGCGACCTGCGATTTCGCGCAGCTTGCCGATTGCGATGTCATCGCCATCTGCGTTCCCACACCGCTGACGAAGTACCGCGATCCTGATCTTTCCTATGTTGAAAACACCTGCCGGGAAATCGCCAAGACGCTGCGCCCCGGCCAACTCGTGGTGCTGGAATCCACCACCTATCCCGGCACCACGGATGGTGTGGTGAAAACCATTCTGGAAAAGACCGGCCTCAAATCCGGCTCTGATTTCTTCCTCGGCTTCTCGCCTGAGCGTGAAGATCCCGGTAATCGCGATTTCCAGACCTCGACCATTCCCAAAGTCGTATCCGGCGATGGCGCGGATGCGGCAGAGATGATGGTGGCTTTTTATGGTGCGGTCGTCAAAACCGTCGTTCCCGTCTCTACCAATGCGACGGCTGAAGCGGTGAAGATTACCGAAAACGTCTTTCGCGCCGTCAACATCGCCCTCGTCAATGAATTGAAGGTCGTTTACGAGGCCATGGGCATCGACATCTGGGAAGTCATCGATGCGGCCAAGACCAAGCCGTTTGGCTACATGCCCTTTTATCCAGGCCCCGGTCTCGGCGGTCATTGCATCCCGATCGACCCCTTCTATTTGACGTGGAAGTCGCGCGAGTATGATTTGCCAACGCGCTTCATCGAGCTTGCGGGCCAGATCAATACCGGCATGCCGCGCCACATCGTCAGCCGTTTGGCAGAAGCGCTGGATATTCATCGCGGCAAGGCGCTCAGCCGCTCCAAGGTTTTGATTGTGGGCCTGGCCTATAAGAAAAACGTGCCGGATATTCGCGAAAGCCCTTCGCTGAAACTCATCGAACTCATCATCGAGCGCAGCGGTGAGCCGTCCTATTTCGACCCCTATGTCGCGGAAATTCCGAAGACCCGCGAATATGGCGATCTCTTGGGGATGAAGTCTGTCGCATGGGACAAGCAGACGATCAGCGCTTTCGACGCGGTGCTGGTAGCGACCGATCACGACAATATCGACTACCAAAGCCTGAGCGAATGGTCGCCGCTGATCATCGATACGCGCAATGCCTTTGCCAAGCGCGGCATCGTCGCGAGCCACATCATCAAAGCCTGATGGAAGAGAACAGATGAGCAGACTGGACAGCTTCATTCGCCGCCTGACGGCGCAGCGGGACATTCTCAACCATGTCCATACCGATCTGGACCTCCCAGCGGGCAATCCCGTCATGGAAATCGGGCTTGGCAACGGGCGCACTTTCAATCATCTGCGCGAGCTTTTCCCGGATCGTCGTATCGTCGCTTTCGACAGGGCCATGGGTGCGCATGCCTCTTCGGTGCCGGAGGACGACAATCTTGTGATCGGTGAAATCGCCGAGACGGCGCAGGCCTATGTCGGCGTCGAGGCGGGTCTCGTGCATGCCGATATTGGCACCGGCTATCCTGAGAAGGATGCCATCACGCTCACATGGCTGCCGCAGCTTGTGGCGGGAATGTTGGCCAAGGGCGGTGTCGCCGTCAGCGGTCTTCCGCTGGAAGAGAAAAGCCTCAACCCGCTGCCTATCCCGACGTCCGTTCCCGAAGATCGGTATTTCCTTTACCGGAAAATCTAGAGCGCTTCCTTGTTAAATGGAGACAGTTCTGTTGGTTCAAACGGGATCGACTGCTTGTCCGGACGGCGCGTGCCGTAGCCTTAGCATACGGCCAAGCCGTCCGGGCAAGCAGACGGCCCGTTTCAACCAACCCGAAGGGCCGGGCATATTTCCGCCAGGGCTAAGGCGATCGGCTCGACCGTACCTTTGGGTATGCCCTTCGCCGATCGCCTTAGCCCTGACGAAAATCTGCTCCGGCAGAACGTTTCCATTTAACAAGGAAGCGCTCTAGGCTGGTAGAAAAAGCTGGCTTTCGGTCTCTGAGATCAGAAAGATTTTCATCTGCGAGCTTTTGCCGCGAATGGGGATCGTTCGGCTCTGCAGGGTTTTGACGTCATGGCCGGATTGCCGCAGCACGGGTTCTGAAACGACGATGGCCGTGTCGAATTCCTTGGCCGCACTTTCCAGCCTGCTGGCAACGTTGACGGTGTCGCCAATCGCCGTGAGGTTCTTAGCGCCGCCATAACCCATCACACCGACGATGGAGGGGCCTGCGTGAATGCCGATGACGATTCGCAGCTTCACCGCAAACTGATTTTCCAGCTCTTCGTTGAGCGTTTCTATGTTGCGCAGAATGAGTGCCGCGGCTTTCAGCGCATCGCGGCTTGCCGTTTCCTTGTTGCCCTCAAGGCCGAACAGCGCCATGGCGCCATCGCCAATGAACTTATCCAGCCGTCCGCCCGCCTGCTCCACGGCTTGCCCTACCACGGTGAAATAGCGGTTGAGCAGAAATACCATGTCATAGGGCAGGCGCGCTTCTGACAGAGCCGTAAAGTTGCGAAGATCGCAGAACAGGACGGCGATCTCTTCTTCGCGGCCGGGGCGGATCGGTTCGCCGCTGGCGGGGATGTCGCTTTGCTGTTTGGAAGCCAGCAGCAGGGCCACGTTGAGATTATGCTTCGGGCGAAGCTGGCAGGCGAGCCGCACGTCGGAATCGGCATGGATACGCTGGAGCGTCGCGCGTTCCATCGAGGATGGTTCCGGCAGAGGCCCTTGCGTCTCGATGATCCGCACCCGGCAGGTGGAACAGCGTCCCTTGCCGCCGCAAGCCGAAAAATGGGCAACATTGCCGGAGCGGCTGGCTTCCAGCACGCTGAGGCCCGCAGGCGCCCGCACCATCGCGCCGTGATCATAGCGGATTTCGATGGAGTTTGATCTCTGCCGCAGACTGCGTACACCACGCAGAACGAAGACCAGTAGAACCGCCCCGCCGAAGGTGGCCTTTGCAGCTCTTGTAAAGGTGTCTATTGCAGCTTCAAGCTCGGCCTGATTGGCATGCACAACGCGCGGCGGCGGCGGGTTATATTCCATCTCCCGACCTGCATCGCTGAAGCCTAGAAGAGCAAGGATTGGCATCAGCACGGCCACCGTCAGCAGATAGGGCGAAATGCGCTTGTACCAGTCGCGGTAGCGCAGCCAGAAGAATATTCCCAAACATCCGTGCAGCCATATCAGCACCAACGCTACGCTTTGGCGCAGACCGAGGAGAGGGTTACGGATCCAGAAATTATAGATGACGGTCTCATAACCGACATCGATGCCATAGAGCATACGCGACAGTCTTATGCCGCTGGCATGGTCGATGATGAGATAGGGTATGATGAGCCCGATGAAGATTTGCAGCGCTTCGCGCACCGGCATTTTCAGCGTGCGGCGGACATAGATGGAGCGCAGGACCAGTAGGATATGGGTCAGAACCGCGCCATAAAGGATAAGGCTGCTGAGAGGATTGAGCCAGAGAAGGCTAAACCACATGCGCCCATATTCGGCGGTTTCTATCGAGACCAGCGCCAGAGCGTGGTTCGACAGATGCGTGAAGACGAAGGATAGCATGATAAGGCCGGACAGCAATCGTGCACGCCTGAGCGACGTTTCCGACACGATATGGGCCATGCTTCCTGTCTCCGGTTGGCTGTATTCACCATGGGGCAATGTGCCAGGGGAGACGTCCCTGCAGAAAGCCGCTCGCTGCTATACTCTAATGCTTTGAGAAGCAGAATAGATCAATGATCACGTCATCGGCATTTTGAAACGCGTGAGACCGCTGGTCCAGACGCGCCTCTTCAAAGCTCTATTGTCTGGCCATCCCATGCGGCGAAGGCGCCGGCGAATTCCTTTTTCGCATCCGCTTCGATGATCTCAAGCTCGGCATCCGTGCGGAAAGGCGCGTGATGGATGAGGCCGACGCTCTTCGCATTTGCGTGCTTGGCCAGAAGAACGGCTTGCTGCCATGAGGAGTGACCGTAACCGCGATAGGTTTCCATCTCGGCATCGGTGAAACATGCGTCGTAGAGAAACAGGTCGACATTGTCGATCAGCTTCAAAACCGACTTGTCCAGCTTTCCGGTTTCGTGCTCCGTATCGGTGATGATGGCGAAGCTGCGGCCCTGCCAGTCGATGCGGTAGCCGATGGCATTGCCGGGATGGTTCAGCATGCCTGTGGTGATGTTGAGTTCGGGATGAACCGGCAGCACATCACCGGCCTTGAAATCCTTGGTGATGATCTGGGCGCAGCAGATATCGAGAGGGGCGGGGAACCAGGGCGGGCTCATGAATTCGGCCAGCATTTCCCGCGTGGTTTTCTGTCCGGCAAGATGGCCGGACCATATGCGCACATCGTTCTCACGATTGAAGAAGGGTTTGAAATAGGGGAAGCCGACGATGTGATCGTAATGGCAATGGGAGAAGAACATGTTGACATCACCGATGCCCTCAGCCTTCAGCGCCTGACCGGCGGGCAAGAGGCCCGAGCCCGCATCGAACAGCAAGACGTGGTCTCCGCACCTCACTTCGATGCAGATCGTGTTACCACCATATTTTTGGAATTTTTCTCCTGAGACGGGAAGCGTTCCTCTTGCTCCCCAGATCTTGACCCGAAATTCCTGTTTATTGTCCCGACGATGATCGTCGGAATGCAACGCCATGATACACCCCAATTTACCACGAGTGCCCCAAGCTCCTCCTATGGGCACCGTGCTATCTTTCCTGTCTTTGCCCCAGCCTTCCGGGAGACAGCTTACGTCTCCGCCATTAGTACGCTCAGCATTTCAGTTTTATTACAATAGCACCACTTTTATTTTTCTTTCGAATAATGGCGCTGGAGAATGGTGTTTCTTTTAAGCGTTGGATCCCGACCGCGCTTTGCTGAGTTCCGACGTCGTCTGTGTCAGACGCTCGGCCAGTACCCGCATCACCTTGATCGTCACATCGGGAAAATCGGACATCAGCTTGAAGAACTGTTCTTTGCCGATCCGCAGCGCTTCCACTGACGTCGAGGCGCGCACGGTTGCGGTTCTGACGCTGTCGCAGAGAATGGCGATTTCACCGACGATGGCGTTGCCGCTCATTTCGGTCAGCTTTATCTGGCCGGACGGCGAGTCTATCAGCACATCAACCTTGCCTGTCAGCAGTACATAAGCAGCATCGCCAAGATCACCTTGGCGGAACAACTCGTCTCCGGCATGGTAGGAAACCCGATCAGATGCAAATGCCAGCAACTTCAGCTTGGAGGGTTCCATTTCGCTGAAGAAGGGAACGCGTTTCAGCATCTGAATTTCGTCTTTGAAAAGCATTGCCTTTTCCTGTCCGTGTTCCTGTTCGATCGCCATACACTACGCTGCGATCATTTCTTTGAATGTACCGTTTTCTTCCGAAAGAGTCTCGTATGTTCCATCTGCGACCACCGACCCATGGTTGATGACGATAACACGATCGAACATTTTTGACAGTGACGGGTTTGAGAGCACCCATAGCACGCCGGGATTGGCGCCATCGCTCTTCAGGAAGGCCATGACATTATCGACGATCTCCTGTTGCAGGCGATGGTCGAGACCGGGAAGCGGACGGTTGAGGACGTAATAGTCCGATTTTCTGATCAGCGCGCGGGCCAGATTGAGCTTCTGGCGCTGCAACGGCCCCAGACGCTTGCCGCCTGCGCCAAGGTTGAATTCAAGGCCGACGGCCAGCACCTTGTCATAAAGGCCCTGCTTTTTCATCGCATCGGCAACGATCTTCGTGATGCGGCGGGACGCGTCTGCATAGCGATGGCTGATCTTGCCGAACAGGATGTTGTCGAGAAGGCTGGTCGATGTCGCATATTTTTCCGGATCATAGGGCTCGATCCAGCTGCGCAGGTCATCCGGTAGTTTTTCGTGGAACATGTGGCGCACTTCCACGATCTTATCCATCACCTCCTGCGTCAGAAGGCCGAAGCGCTGGCGCGGTTCGATGTAGAAGAAGCTGAGCCGCAACATGGCGCGCCGCTCCGCCTCGGTCGCATCCGTGTATCCCTTGCCCTGAAGGCGTTGCAGCATCTGCTGATAGCCGGGAATATCGTCCGCCGTCATGAAGGTGAGCTGCTGGAAGAACGGGTGGTCGGGCGGCAGGTCGCTGAAGATTTCAACGACGTTTTCGGCAATCGTATAACCCATGGCGAACAGGGTTTCGGACAGGCCGGTGCCGCGCATCAAAGAGCGGAAATAGTCACTGTTGATGATCATGCTACTGCCGGTCGCGGAATCGCGCATCGTGCCGAACATGATGTTTTCGCCGACCGTCGCCTCGGCATTGTAGCTGTTGGGCTCAAACGGCACGATCAGGCCACTGAGATTTTCCTTGTCTAGCTCCACGCGCAGCGCCTGACGCAATTCCACGATCCGCGCTGCGAGATGCAGATCGGTCAGGGGATCGATGGATGAGCGCAGCGCAAAATCCAGAACATCCTGCGATAGTTGAACCGTATCGAGGACCGACAGCATGGCTTTCAGGAATTTTCCCTCTTCATCGCTTCCGGCGGGGCTGGATCCGTAATCGATCCAGTCGCTGTTGATATCGATATCGGGATTTTGCGCGAGCTTGGCCTCGCGGATTTCCCATTTGCGATGTTCGAGTTCGGCACCTTCATACTCACGCGGCTTCAAAGGGGCGTGTTTCAGGCCGTAAACGAGGTTTTCCTTGAGGCTGTCATGGAAGAAATAGGTGTCGGCAGATACATAGGAGATGCGCCGTCCGGTGACGGATTCCGGCAATTCGTGAAGGTCGGTATCCCCGAACGTAATCTTGCCTGAGGTTGGCCACAGGGTACGCCCCAGCGCATCTGCCAGCGCTTCTGCCCCCGAGCCGCCGACGATTGCGATGCTTTCACCCGGATTAATGGTCAAGGATGCCTGATCGAGAAGACGCGTGCCGCTATCGTCGTCCAGCGACAGCCCGGCGACAACGATAGGGCCAGTGATGGCCTCTGCCGCTTCCGGCGAAAGGGCCTGAATTTTCGAGTCGATCATGGTGGGTGAATCGAACTGCTCGAAAACCTGCTCGTATTTGACCTGAACGTCCTGACGGGCCTGATCCCAGTCGATCAGTTCCTTCAGCGGGCCGGGAAGTTCCTTGTAAGCGTTGATGACGGCCACGAGCTGACCGACATCGAGGCTGCCGCGCAGCGTCAGATAACCGCCCAGCGCGTAGAAGAAAAAGGGTGTCAGCTGCGCCAGAAAGTTATTGATGAATTTGACGATGAACTTCCATTGGTAGAGATCGTAGCGAATCTTGAAGATTTCGCCGAGCCGGTGGGCGGCGTCCGCTCTCTCGTAATTGGAGGTGTCATAGGCGTGGATCGTGCCGATGCCATCGACCATTTCACCGATACGGCCTGCCAGTTGCCGGGCGCTCAGCTGGCGCTGTCTGCCGAGTTCGATCAGGCGACGGCGCATTTTGGGGATGATGCCGACCTGAATGGCGGCCATGAAGGCGGCAATCAGGCCAAGCCAGAAATTCTGCACGAGAATGAAGAAAAGCGCCGACAGCGCCTGTCCGCCCAGAAGGGCGGGCTGGACGAAGGCGTCACCGGTAAAGCCACCCAGCGGCTCGACCTCATCCTTGATCATGCTGGAGATTTCCGCGCCTTTCACACGTTTGAAGTGGGACGGGGGAAACAGCAGAATACGGTCGATCAGCTGGAAGCGAATGCGGCGCAGGAGACGCTCGCCGAGGCGGCCCTTATAGGTGTTGATGTAGTATTTGAAGAGACCGTTGATGATGACGAGTGCCAGAAAGGTCAGGCTCAGCCCCATCAACATGCCAAGGCGGGTCAGTTCGATGCCCGGAAACAGCGTGATCTTCCCCATATAGGGCAGATCGAGCGTCAGATGCATGAAGAGCTGCGTGGAGTTCACGCCCTCGAAACCATCCCCCTGGATCGGGCCGTTGACGATCTGTTTGGGCAGGTCAAAGGCGAGGAAGTATGGGATCATCGAAAACGCGACGATCAGCAGAATGAAAAGCTGCTGCCGCCGTGTGTGATTCCAGATATAGCGGGTTAAACTTTTTTCCATGTAGGACTTCTGTGCCTTGCCAGACTGGAAGGTAATTGATGTTTTCGATTGCGTCAAAGCCGCTCTTGAATGCAGGCAGATGTCGTTTCGAAAATGGAGAGAGTATGCGTGCTGCGGTGAACGAAACGGAACATGACGCCCAGGATCGGCGTGGTCCATTTAGTCACGAATTCGGCTGAATACGAGCCTTATAGCGCATTTCTTCAGAAACGAAATACACGGCTGCTGCCAAGCGCGCGAATTTCGCCCTTTGGCGCATCTGCCGACTGCTGGTCCAGGGGTATAAGCTCTATTCGGCGGCCCTCACCGGGGGCTAAGTGAAACCAGTCCTCGGCTGGCCGAAAGCCTTCCGCCGCAACGTGCACGGACTGTGCAAAACGATCGGTGGTGAGATGCGCGATCCAGCGAGCGCCCTCGCGCGACACTTCGGCGTGAACTGTGGCGGGATGCATGGCTGCCTTGCGTCCATTCGGAAAATGAAACGCACCTACCAATAGCGCGCCGGTTTGCTGATCGATCAGCCGCGCAACCGTCACATCGTGAGAGGGTGGGCCGAAACGATAGGCATAGGTCGTATCGAAAAATGCGCCGAACAAATCCGTAGCCGCGATTTTTTGCTTCTCACGTGCTGCGAGGTTGATCGCACGTTTGCCGGTCACGACAGGCTGGAGACCATCCCGCAAGCAGGTGATCTCGACCACGGCGTCCACATCGTTAGGGCCTTCGTTGATGAGATGGATATCGAGGCCGTTCGTTCCTTCATCGAGAAGCGTGATCTGTAGCGGGCGGAAGGCGCGCTTCAGCCCATAATAGGCGGCCTTCGGTTCTCCCGTCGCATCGACCACGCCCCAGCCAGGGCCGGGCAGCAAATCCTGCAATGTCCAGACCAGAGCGCCCTGACAGGACGATCCGCTGCGGCGCCATTCCGCGAATGTCGCTTCCATGACTTCAGCGCTGACAGCGCGCGAAAGGTCGAGATATCGCTCACCATCCTCGCGGCGCAGGGTGGATGGCTCCACCTCGTAGAGCAGCTTGAGATAGTGATCTCGCACATCTTCGAAATCCCATGACGCGCCACGGTCCCGGGGCACGCGGGCTTTCCACTGCGGGTCGTGCACTGGCTTTGCAGGCAAGTACTTGTCCAGCGTGCGTTGCTGCGGGACATTGGCGAAGGCGAGGCATTCTCCGGCAAAGCGCAGATCGGCGCGGCGCGCATCCTCCAGCGGTCTGCAATAGGCGCCGACACCGTAGTAGTGGCCGACTTTCTCGTTCGGAACAAAGGGCAGGGCCCCACCGAAAGGGGAGTTGGGGACATAGGCGATATCAGGCCGGATCCGCCAGACATGTGCGGGCAGGATTTCTTCTGTCAGCGGACCTTTCCAGAACTGTTCGGAAAGCCCCAGCATCGCGCCCTGCTGGTACATTTCGCTACCGCCGCACAGCACGGTCAGCGATGGGGAGAGCGCGGTATTCTTGAGAAGCTGCGAGATTTCCGCCTCGATATGGGCAAGGAATGCCTCATCCTTAGCCGGATAATCGAAATTCGCCAGCATCATGTCCTGCCAGACCATAAGGCCCAACTGGTCGCAAAGCTGGAAGAAGTCCGGTGTCTCGTAAGCCATCGTGCCGCCAATGCGGATCATGTTCATGCCGGCCTCGGCTGCCAATCGAAGCCAGGGCTCGTAATCTCCGGTGGTGCCGGGCAGCCGCACGATATCGGCATTGGTCCAGACCGCACCCCGGCAGAAAATCGGCTCACCGTTGATGTTCAGGCCAAAGCCTTTGCCATCCGCGCCGTTGTCGATCTCGATGCGGCGAAACCCGGTCTTGCCGAGAGGATATGTCTGCCCTTCGATGCGAAGTGAGACGTCGTGAAGAACAGGTGTGCCATGCGTAGCGGGCCACCAAGGCGCGATGTCCGCCAATCGCAACTGACCTTCAAAGGTGCAATCGCCTTTCGCTTCCATCCTTCCGGAGTGGCCTGCGCAATGTATCTCGACCGCCGACACATCTCGTTGCAAGCGGACAGCCAAATGCAGAGTTCCGGTTCCATCGGCCTCAAGCTCCGATCGAGATGACAGCACGTCGAAAACGCGCTCGCTCTCGCGGATCAGGCGGATAGGACGCCATGGGCCAACAGCATGAACCTCCGGGCACCAGCCAGGCATGTGGCCAAGCGCCGTCGTTCTGACCAGCCGCAGGCCCTGCGAATTCATCATCTGCGGACGCCAGCGTGCCCGTGGGCCGGGTCGTTCTAGACGGGGCGCAAGGGCGCGAAAACAGATGGCGAGTTCATCCGCGCCGGTCTGATCGAAAGGGATATCCAGCGCTTCGAACATGCTGGTGGAATGGGCCAGAAGTTCTCCATTGAGAAAAACCTCCGCAATCGTCGCCAGCCCCTCAAAGCGCAATCTGGCGGGACCGACGACATCAGACACCAGCGTCAGCCGGTACCATGCGTCCTGTGTGTTCAAGGGTTTGGGGTTGAGTCGATCAAATTTTCCGAGCGTTTCCAGCGCTTGTGCGACAGTGCCGGGAACGGGTGCCGTCATCTCTTCGGCATCGATGGGAATATCGACCGGCGTCAGATAGGCATCGGGTTCCGTCAGCGTTAAAGTCCATCCCTCGCTGAGCGACTGGCCATTCGCAGCGTGGAAAACGGATGCTGCCGTCACGCCGCCTCGCTTGTGTTGCTGAGCCTGCTCTCCAGTTCCGCCATCATCTCGTCCCAGGCTGCGATGGCCGGGTCGAGCACAGTCGCCAGCGTATCGAACTTGCGGCGCGCAATGGCACGGGCAAGCTGGAATTGTACGGTTTTTGCCACTTCCGAAATGCGAAGCGCGTGGGCCGGTGCCTGCCCAAAGCGCTGCTCGCCACCCAGCCATTCCAGATGGCTGGCGGCGAGTTCGAAATTGGCACCGAGCTGGCGAAGCGTGTTGAAGGCGTATTTATGGAAAAAGCCGAAGGGCCGGTCGGCCACTGCTTCCACCTGCTTTGGAAAGACTTGAGCGAAAGCCCTGATCGGGTTGCTCTTCGGTCGTCTCTCGAAATGCTGAAGCAGAAGCCGGCTCGCCGCTCTCAGCCTTTCCTTGTCGCCAATAGGCTTTTCGGGAAATTTGGCAAATTCCGTGTAGGGCAGAAAAGGAAGATCGTCTTCCGTCAGATGGTGCTGGAAAATGCCGGAGAAATCGTCGCCTTCCAGCGCGAAGTAACCGGCATTGTGGAAATATTCCAGCCTGCGGGTTTCCATATCCATGCGGTTGATGGCGACGGTGGTCTTGCCGTGTTCTTTGCGATAGGCGGTGCCGTGCGTATCCGGCATGTAGAAACTGTCCATCTCGATCAGGCAGATGCGGCCGCGCTGCAGCTGCGTTTCGATATGGCTTTCGAGCATGTCGAAAATCGCCAGTTCGGTGACACGGATGCCATAAAGCGCCTCAAGATCTTCCAGCGGTACCTTGAAGAAGGTGAACTGGTCGCCCTCGAAATCCTGGGTCAACGTAAAGCCGAGCATGGCTTCCGGCGGCAGATTGCTCGCAGCCAGAAGCTCGATCCACAGATCGACATAGCAATTGGTTTCCGGCCACATGCGCTCCAATGAATGAAGCGAATGTTGAACATAGGTGTCAGCGCTCAAGGCCGGAAAAATACTCGTCATGCCGTCCTCAGCCCCAAAGCGTATCCCGCACAGACTGCGGCCATGCTTCCACATCCAGTCCGTGTTTTGCGAACAGCGCCAGCGCGATGCGCTCCAGCCCGAAGCCGACGCAGGCAGTATGCGCGACCGCGCCATCCGCAAGGTTGAGGCCCCATTTGGCTCCGAATGCATCCTGATGATAGTTGAAGCTCATGCAGGCCGTCTGGTTGGTCGTGGATGTTACCGGAATCAGCAGCTCGAATTTCAGGTTCTGGTCGCGCTGGTTGTTGGCCAGCATCTTTCCCGCGCGCCCGAAGAACGGGTCGTTGGCGATATCGATCTTCACATCGAGACCAATCTTTTCCATCATTTCCACGCCGCGATCCATCCACAGCTGGCGGAATTCCGTGACGTCGCTTTCCGTGCCCATGCGCACATATTCGCGCATGCGGAACAGCTGCTGCCGTGCCGGGTCTTTGGATGGTTCATGGCGGAAGCAATAGGATTGGATGTCGTAGAGACCGCCATTGTCAGACAGGTTGCCGCGCTTTGCGATGGTCGGATAAAGCGGGTAGCAGGCCGCCGGCGTCAGCACGATATCGGTGATCTTCTGGTCTTTCGTCCAGTCGGCACCCTCATCCATGCTTTTCAGCAGGCTGACGTGATCCAGCTCGCAGCCGCAGAAGGAATGAACTGTGCCAGCCAGTTGCGGGAAGCTTTTCATATAGCCGCTTTTTTCGAAATAGGCGCGGTTGATGCCGGGCGGGAAGCGGATAGCTTCCGCTTTGTCACCGCCGCCAACCTTGTCGATCAGGCGCTCGAAGGCGACGATCACGTCTTCGAACTGGCCGCTGCGGCCATAAAGGCCATCGACGCCGGTATCGATCAGAAGGCCCTTGTCGAACAGGCGATCCAAAAACGTAGTTTGCATGTCCATGGTTTTATCCTGAAAGGCCAGAGTTATATCGAAAGACTTGTGTCCTGCTTCTGCACGAGCAGGAGATTGGCGGAGTTGCTGAGAATTCTGTCGTTGGAGATCATCAGCTGCGCCGAATGCGCATCGCGCAGATGCCGTCCGAGGCTGTAGGGCGTACCGTTTTTGTAGCCCATGATGCCGCAGATCAGCATGGCGTGATTGATGATTTCCAGAATGGTTTCCGACGAACAAATCTTGACGTTGTTCATGGCGATGGCAAAGCCCATGGACATCAGCTTGTCGGGATCGGACTTGGTGTCCTCATAGGCCTTCAGACCGGCAATGACGTTGGATTTGACGATCTGGAGCTTGTTGGACACTTCCGCCAGACGGATGGCACCGGGAGGGGGCACGCCGGGGGATTTGCGCGCCGCTGCGCGCACGAAAGCCTGCGCCCGTAAAACGGCGTCGGCTGCAATGCCGTACCAGACGCCGCTCCACAAAAGATGCGAGGTCGCCAGCATGGATTGCGCCGCGATTTCCGCAAAAGGCTTGGGAAAGATTTGTTCAGACGGCGCTTTGCCCTTGAACAGGAAACCGTCGGAGCAGGTGCCACGCATGCCCAGCGTGTTCCAGACATGGGTCTTCTCAAGGCTGTACTGGTCTTTCAGAAACACCGTCATCACCTGATCGGCAGGCGCTGCATCGGCATGCGCGCGAGAGGTGATGAGAATGGCATCCGCTTCGCTGCCGTAAGAAATGACGGTCGCGTCCTTTTCCAGCGTGCAGCTTTCGCCATCCACATGGATGGCGCAAATCGAGTTGCGCAGGTTTCCGCCAATGCCGCCTTCAGTCGTGGCCGAGCCGATCAGCAATTGTTCGGCAGCCAGACGCCGCATGAAACTTGTGTGCCACGCGCTTTCCTCGCCATGTTCCACAAGGCTTGAGGCCTTGATCTGGTGCATGGCAAAGATCATCGCGGTTGCGGAGCAGGACTGGCCGAGAATGCAGCATATATCGGCGATCTGCCTGAGATCGGCGCTTTCGCCGCCCAGATGAACGGGAATCTGAATGCCGAGCAGGCGCTCAGCCCGAAGGGCGTCCACCGCCTCTTTCGGAAAACGTGCTGCTGCGTCCACATCGTCCGCATGCTGCGCGGCGATGGAGGCGACACGCGTTGCGCGTGCAGCCAGCGTCGAATCCGGTGGGGCGACGGACACGTTCATTATGCCGCCTCTTTGCCGTCGAGAATGGCTTTTACCGTGTCTTCGATGGCCTTGATGCTGGCGAAAGACTTGCGGTTGAGCATGCTGTCGGGAAATTCGATATCGAAAGCATCTTCAATGCCCAGCATCAATTGTACTGATGCGAAAGAAGAAAGTCCGGCTGCATAAAGATCATCTTCGTCAGCAATTGTATCGACAGGCACAGGGAGCTGGCCGAATTTCGACAGTATTTCACGAATTGTTGAATTCATTCTCAATAGTCTCCCTCAGATAGAGCGTCATCATAACGCATTCTTGGAGTTAATCGCGAAAAAATAAAATTCCAATAAATGGCGAGGTTAATTTGTGGTGACTTTCCGCCCTTAGGAAACATACCGCAGATGCCAACTTGACAAAACTCCATGTCAGGTTTTTGATTGAGGCATTCACCAGGGGGGTCCCGGCAAGGGGCTGAGATACTGCTAGAGCGCGCAGTGACCCGTTGAACCTGATCCAGTTCATACTGGCGTAGGGACGGTGCAAACGCGGGAACAGCAGTTCGGCCTTGCCGAATCAATCGCTATTGGTCCCGTGGTTTTTCGTCTTCATGCTCGAACTGGGTCTCCACTGTTTTTGCTTTGGAGCCTCACGATGAACATTGCCGCTAAAAATCTCTCCCCTGTCGTTACCACAGGTCCGCTGCCCGCTTCGACCAAGGTCTACAAGCCGGGCATCATCCACCCTCACATCCGCGTCCCCATGCGCGAAATCGCCGTGCATCCCACGGCGGGCGAACCGCCGGTTACGGTATATGATTCCTCCGGTCCCTATACCGACCCTTCCCATGCGGTCAGCATCGAAGGCGGACTTCCGCGTTTGCGTCACGACTGGGTTGTCGCGCGGGGCGATGTGGAGGCTTACGATGGCCGCCATGTCAAACCGGAGGATAATGGTTTTGCGACGGGCGAGCGCCTGACGCCGGAATTTCCGCTGCGCCACCAGCCGCTGAAAGCGAAGGATGGCAAGGCGGTAACGCAGCTTGCCTATGCCCGCGCCGGTATCATCACGCCGGAAATGGAGTTCATCGCCATCCGCGAAAACCTTGGCCGTGAAGCTGCCAAGGAAAAGCTGGTGCTGGATGGCGAAAGTTTTGGCGCGAATATTCCAGATTTCGTCACGGCTGAATTTGTGCGCCAGGAGGTTGCTGCGGGCAGGGCGATCATCCCAGCCAACATCAACCACCCCGAGGCAGAGCCGATGATCATCGGTCGCAATTTCCTCGTCAAGATCAACGCCAATATTGGCAACTCGGCGGTGACCTCCTCCATGGCGGATGAGGTCGACAAGATGGTCTGGGCTATCCGTTGGGGTGGCGATACGGTCATGGACCTGTCCACCGGTCGCAACATTCACAATATCCGCGAATGGATCATCCGCAATTCGCCGGTGCCGATCGGAACCGTGCCGCTTTATCAGGCGCTGGAAAAGGTCAATGGCATTGCCGAAGACCTGACCTGGGAGGTGTTTCGCGATACATTGATCGAGCAGGCCGAACAGGGCGTCGATTACTTCACCATCCATGCCGGCGTCCGGCTGCATTACATTCCCCTCACCGTCAATCGCGTCACCGGCATCGTCTCGCGTGGCGGCTCGATCATGGCCAAGTGGTGCCTGCATCACCACAAGGAATCCTTTCTCTACGAGCATTTCGAGGAGATTTGCGACATCTGCCGCGCTTACGATGTGTCCTTCTCGCTGGGCGATGGTCTTCGCCCTGGCTCGATTGCCGATGCCAATGATGCGGCGCAATTTGCCGAGTTGGAAACGCTGGGTGAGCTAACGCAGATTGCCTGGGCCAAAGATTGTCAGGTCATGATCGAAGGCCCTGGCCATGTGCCGATGCACAAGATCAAGGAAAACATGGACAAGCAGCTGAAGGTTTGCGGCGAAGCGCCCTTCTATACGCTTGGGCCGCTGACAACGGATATCGCGCCGGGCTACGACCACATCACGTCAGGCATTGGTGCGGCGATGATCGGCTGGTTCGGCACGGCCATGCTTTGTTATGTCACGCCGAAGGAACATCTGGGCCTGCCGGATCGCAATGACGTGAAGGTCGGCGTCATCACCTACAAGATCGCTGCCCACGCCGCCGATCTCGCCAAGGGGCATCCGGCGGCGCAAATCCGCGACAATGCGCTGTCGCGCGCCCGCTTCGAGTTCCGCTGGGAAGACCAGTTCAACCTGTCGCTAGACCCGGAAACGGCACGGTCTTTCCATGATGAGACCTTGCCGAAGGAGGCGCATAAGGTCGCGCATTTCTGCTCCATGTGCGGGCCGAAATTCTGCTCCATGCGCATTTCGCACGATATCCGCGCCGAGGCGCAGAAGGAAGGTCTGGAAGCCATGGCGCAGAAATTCCAGCAGGGCGGTGATCTCTATATGCCGCTGGAAAAGCCGGTTGCGGGGGAATGAGATGCGCATTCTCATCAAGGGAGCAGGCGTTGCCGGTCTTACGGCTGCTCTTGAACTTGCCCGCCACGGAATGGAGGTCGTGGTTTGCGATCTCGCCAACCAGCCGGGGCGCGGTGCGTCCTGGTATGCGGGCGGCATGCTGGCACCTTGGTGTGAACGCGAAAGCGCCGAGGAAACCGTGCTGACATTAGGCCAATCGGCGCTCGACTGGTGGGACGAGGCGACGCCGGGGCTGGTGAAACGCAAAGGCACATTGGTCGTGGCTCCGGCGCGGGACAAGGCAGAACTTTCACGCTTTGCTTCTCGCACATCAGGCTATCGCTGGTTGGATGAGGATGAGATTTCGGCACTAGAGCCCGATCTCGCCGGACGTTTCCGTACCGGCTTGTTCTTCGAAGGCGAGGGGCATCTCGATCCGCGACGGGCGCTCTCGGCACTCTATGAGCGTCTGGTTTCGATGGGTGTCCGCTTTCACTTCGGCGGCGAGGCAGTGGATAAACGTGAATTCGATCACATCATTGATTGCACCGGCGCGGCGCAGACCGGCAAGCTTACCGGCCTTCGCGGCGTGCGTGGGGAAATGCTTTACCTCTCGACCGGTGAGGTGACGCTTTCCCGTCCCGTGCGACTGCTTCATCCGCGCATTCCGCTGTACATCGTGCCGCGGGAAGCGGGGCGCTTCATGGTAGGGGCGACGATGATCGAAACAGATGATGCGGGACCGATCACCGCCCGTTCGATGATGGAACTGCTGAATGCGGCCTATGCGCTACACCCCGCTTTCGGGGAGGCGCAGATCATCGAGACGGGCACCGGTATCCGTCCCGCATTTACCGATAATCTGCCCAGCATTCGGGAAGATGGCGGCACGCTGTTCATCAATGGCGCCCATCGGCACGGCTTCCTGCTGTCGCCAGCCATGGCGCAGCAGTCCGCCGAAATCGTAATGTCAAAGGAGGTTTCCCATGAAGATTCGCGTCAACGGGCAAGAGCATGACCTTGCCACCGACCGGCTTTCGCACCTGCTGACCGCGCTGGACTACGAAGGCGACTGGCTGGCGACAGCGGTCAACGGCGATCTCGTCCATGCGCAGGATCGCGATGATTTTAAGCTGAAGGAATTCGACAGGATCGAAGTTCTTTCACCCATGCAGGGAGGATAGGCGATGTTGAAACTCTATGGACGCGAAGTCGGATCGCGGCTGCTGCTCGGCACTGCTCGTTACCCTTCGCCCGCCGTGCTGGCGGATGCGGTGCGGGCCAGCAAGACCGATATTCTCACCATCTCTCTGCGACGCGAAACGGCGGGTGGCAGGCAGGGCGGGCAGTTTTTCGAGCTGATCCGTGAGCTTGACCGGCATATTTTGCCCAACACCGCCGGTTGCCACACGGCCAAGGAAGCGGTGCTGACGGCCAAGATGGCGCGGGAGGTTTTCAGAACCAACTGGATCAAGCTAGAGGTGATCGGTAACCACGATACGCTGCAGCCGGATGTCTTTGCTCTGGTGGAGGCGGCCCGCATTCTGAGCGATGACGGTTTCGAGGTGTTTCCCTATACGACCGATGATCTGGTGGTGGCGGAAAAACTGGTGGATGCGGGTTGCAAGGTTCTGATGCCCTGGTGCGCGCCCATCGGCAGCGCCATTGGGCCGCTGAACATTACTGCTCTGCGCTCCATGCGCGCCCATTTCCAGGATGTGCCGATGATTGTCGATGCCGGGCTTGGACGGCCTTCGCATGCCGCGACCGTTATGGAACTGGGTTACGATGCCGTGCTGCTCAATACGGCGGTGGCCGGTGCGGGCAATCCGGTCATCATGGCTGGCGCGTTCGCAAAAGCGGTGGCGGCTGGGCGCGAGGCCTATCTCTCGGGCATGCTGGAGCCGCGCGACATGGCGGTGCCATCCACGCCTGTGATTGGCACGGCGGTGTTTTCCTGAGCCGTTGACAAGATGAGGTGAGGGCGGGATACCGGCAGGCAAGAGCCTCAAGAGGTACCCAGACATGCACAATCTGCTGACCGATATCGATGGTGTGGCCGTCGGCCATGCCACCGATCTCCAACTCGGATCGGGCGTCACTGCCATCGTTTTTGACCAACCGGCCATCGCCTCCGGCTTCGTTCTTGGCGGTGCGCCGGGCGGGCGGGATACGGCGCTGCTCGATCCGTCGATGACGGTGGAGGCGGTCGATGCCCTGGTGCTGTCGGGCGGTTCGGCCTTCGGTTTGGATGCGGCAGGCGGTGTGCAATCTGGGCTTCGCGAGATCGGGCGCGGTCTTGCTGTCGGTTCGACCCGCGTTCCCATCGTGCCGCAGGCGATCCTCATGGATCTGCTGAATGGCGGCAACAAGGATTGGGGCCTGCATTCACCCTATCGCGAGATGGGATATGACGCTTTCAAGGCCGCAACTCGCCAGCCCTTCGCGCTTGGCAGCGTTGGTGCTGGCACAGGCGCTACCACGGCGACGCTCAAGGGTGGGCTTGGTTCTGCCAGTGCCTTGACGTCGGGCGGTCATAAGGTTGCGGCGATTGTCGCGGTTAACGCCATGGGCTCCGCAACTGTAGGAACAAGCCAGCATTTCTGGGCTGCCCCCTTCGAGCGTGACGATGAATTCGGCGGGCTTGGCTTACCGCCGCAGTTTTCTCCTGCCGACACGGCCATGCGCATCAAGGGTGTGACGCTGACGGCAACGACGATCGGCGCAGTGGTGACCGATGCCGTAATGACGAAAGCGCAGGCGCATCGGCTTTCGATCATGGCGCATGGTGGGCTTGCCCGGGCCATTCTGCCGTCACATCTCGCCAGCGATGGCGATACCATGTTTGCCGCTGCGACCTCTCAGAAACCGATGAATGCCGCGAGTGACTTTGCCGAACTTTGCCATCTTGCGGGCTTGGTCGTCAGCCGCGCCATTGCACGCGGCGTTTATGAAGCCACGGCTTTGCCCCATGAGGGCGCACAAAAATCCTGGCGGGATCATTTCGGAGCAGGTGCCAAATGAGTGATCGAACCGAGAAATTGCCGCTGAAAACGGTTCTGCGGATCGACTTTCCCCCGAGCGATAGGCTTGGGCGGGGAAAAATCCAACTGATGGAATTGATTGCCTCTACCGGCTCCATTTCCGCTGCCGGGCGGGCCATGGATATGTCCTATCGCCGCGCATGGCTGCTGGTAGATGCGCTAAACCACATGTTCAAGGAACCGGTGATCGAATCCCAGCGCGGCGGCAGTCAAGGCGGCGGGGCAAGCTTGACCGCATTCGGGCAGGAACTGCTGGAACGCTATCGCGGTATGCAGCAGCGTCTGAACGATACACTGAGAGCCGACATCGACTGGCTGGAAGCGAACCGGCAGTCCGATCAGTAAGGATCGAGTGCTGCGGATTTGATGATGGCAAAGATCGGCTTTCCCGGCTCTAGCGCCAGCCGTTCGACCGACAGCTTGGTGATGCGCGAGGCGATGATATCGCCACCGCAATCAACCTGCACCATCGCCATCCCATCCTCTGACAGCGCGATCTCCGCGATACGGCCTTCCAGAATGTTGAGCGCGCTCAGACCCTCGGGTTTCACCGTCGCCAGCATCACGTCACGGGCCGGAATGTGGACGCGAACGCGGTGTCCGGTCACCGCCGATGGTGCGGGAACTTGCAAGGCCACCTTGCTAAGCCTGATCGTGGCAAGACCATGTGCGGAATCAAAACCTTCCACCCGACCGGATAGGATGCTGCCGATCTCCCGGCGCTCCAGCTGTGCAGTAAAAGCAGGGCGTGAGAGGATTTCCGCTGCCGGGCCTGAAACCTCGACTCTGCCATCCTTCATGACCACGATCTGGTCTGCAAGACGCGACACTTCGCTGACGGAATGGCTGACATAGATGATCGGAATTTTTGTCTCGTCGCGTAGCCGCTCCAGATAGGGAATGATTTCTGCTTTGCGCGCCTCATCAAGTGCGGCCAGCGGCTCATCCATCAACAGCAGGCGCGGCGATGACAGAAGCGCGCGGCCAATCGCCACGCGTTGCTTTTCGCCCCCGGACAGTTTTTCCGGGCGGCGCTTCAGCAGGTCTCCGATGCCGAGCATCTCGATGATTTTTGTGCTTTCCGTCTGTGCGCCCGTTTTACCAGAGAACCAGCGACCATAATGCAGGTTCTGCTCGACGGTGAGATGCGGAAACAGGCGCGCTTCCTGAAACACAGTGCCGAAGCGGCGTTTGTGGCAGGGTGTGAAGAGGCGTCTGTTGCTGTCGGCCAGCGCCGATCCATCAAGCGTCAAAGTCCCATGATTGGGCTTCGTCAACCCTGCGATGATGCGGATGACGGATGTTTTGCCAGAACCGGAACGTCCGAACAGCGCGGTTACGCCTTTACCAGCGGTAAGGTCCGCGTCCAGCGTGAAGGCACCCAGCCTGTGTTTGACAGTGAGCGTCAGCGTCATTCCGCATTCACCCTTTTGCCGACGATGCGCGCCAGATATTCCGAGGCCAGCAGAGCGACCATGGAGATAGCGATGGCAACCAGTGTCAGCCGCATCGCGCCCGCATCACCACCGGGAACCTGGGTGAAGGTGTAGATGGCCGCTGACAGGGTCTGTGTCTCGCCGGGAATGTTGGAGACGAAGGTAATGGTCGCGCCAAACTCTCCCATGGCCTTGGCAAATGCGAGGATCATGCCTGCGATAATGCCGGGCAGGGTGAGCGGCAGGGTGACGGTGAGGAACACCCAGAGCGGGCTAGCGCCCAGCGTGCCCGCCGCTTCCTCCAGCTTGCGATCCACGGTCTCGATCGAAAGGCGAATGGAGCGCACCATGAGCGGAAAAGCCATGATGGCGCAGGCCAGTGCCGCACCCGTCCAGCGAAAGGAAAAGACGATGCCGAAATACTGGTCGAGAAACTGGCCGATGACGCCACGGCGTCCGAAAGTGACGAGAAGAATGAAGCCGGTGACAACGGGAGGCAGGATGAGCGGCAGGTGCACGATGCCGTTGAGCAGCGATTTGCCCCAGAACTGGCCGCGCGCCAGCGCCATCGCGATCAATATGCCGAAGGGAAGGCTCGCGAACATGGCGATGCTGGACACCCAGATGCTCAGGCGTATCGCCGTCCATTCTTCCGCGCTGAGGGTGAGCCAGTCCAATACGCCATTCCCGTCAAAAGGTGATGGCCCCGACGATTGCCGGAGCCATGAGGATCGTAAAAGCCGATCTTACTTCAGAATGGTAAAGCCCTGCTTTTCAAAGAAGGGGGCGGCCTTGGCCGATTTCAGGAATTCGAGATAGGCCGCCGCTGCCGGGCTTTTGGATTCCGACAGGATGGCAACCGGATAGATGATCGGATCGTGGCTATCCTGCGGGAAGGTGCCGACGATCTTCACGCCCGGGTCTGCGGCAGCATCGGTCTGGTAGACGATGCCATAAGGGGCCTCGCCGCGAGACACGAGAACCAGCGCTGCACGAACGCTTTCCGCACCCGCAACCTTGCCTTCCACGGAAGACCAGACGCCAAGCTTTTCAAGTGCGGCCTTGCCGTATTTTCCGGCCGGAACGCTATCGACCGCACCCATGGCCAGCTTTCCATCACCCACCAGCTTTGCAAGGTCGAAGCCCTGTTTGATGTCGACCGGCGTCGCCTTATCGGCAGGGGCCACCAGCACCAGACGGTTGCCCAGCAGGTTGGTGCGCGTGTCTTCCTTGATCAGCTTTTTGCCCGCGACATAGTCCATCCATGCAAGGTCTGCCGAGATGAAGAGATCGGCAGGTGCTCCCGCCTCGATCTGTTTGGCCAGCGCCGAGCTAGCGGCATAGGACACCGTGGCCTCATTGCTGGTTTCCTTGGCCCATTCCGCATTGGCCGCATCAAGCGCATTCTTCATGCTGGCGGCGGCAAAGATGGTGACCTTGTCTTGGGCGAATGCGGGAAATGACATCCCGGATGCGACAAGCCCTGCGCCCGCAAAGACCGCCAATATTGTTGTCATAATCGTGCGGCGAAACATTCCCATACTCCTCAACCCTTCTCACTCGAAATATCCCAATCGATATATCGGTCATAGAGGTCAAGCATTATATTTTCAAGAATATATCGATTTCTGCGAAGACAATATGTGATTTCAGCTTTCTGCCTGAAACTGGTCACCGGTAATAGGACAACGAGATTACAGCGCTGCCCCTTGCCGTTGAGTGCTGCATGACCAAATATAAAATAATCGCTCGGAAGTTGTGATCCGCTTGTGCATGAAGCAGATTCAGGGAGAATATCGCGAATGATTTCAAAAACTCTTGCTCGGATTGCGGATGCAGTGTTCGAACGGACAGTCAAATGGAAGACGAAAACGCGTAGCTATGCCGAACTCTACGATCAGTCGGTTGAGACACTTGAATCTTTGGCGGAGGCTGGAGATGCCGACGCGGCCTTCGTTCTGGGTGACATCTACGACCAAGGCTATAATTGTATGCAGCAAGATCGGGAACTTGCGCTGAAATGGTATTATCAGGCCGCCGAAGGCGGTCAAGGCGATGCTCTTAACAATATTGGCAGCATGTATGAGCACGGCGACGGCGTGCTTGAAGTGGATATGGAAAGGGCTAGAGAATATTACGAAAGATCAGTTGGAGCCGGGTGCGCCGCTGCCATGAACAATCTTGGACATTTTTATTGGCGGGGACAAGGCAACCTCAGCGCCGACAAACGCAAGGCAATTCTGCTGTTCAAGAAAGCTGTGCGGCATGGTCATGCCAACTCCGCCGTCGCGCTAGGCTATCGATACCGTGAAGGTGAAGGCTGCAAACAAAGTTTGCTGAGAGCACTATACTGGTATCGGGTAGCGGAAAAAGCGGATGAACCGCATGGTTGTTACAATCTCGCTTGTTTTTATTACTTCGGCGGTGATCTGCCGCAAAATTACGGTCGGGCCGTCTCACTCCTTAAACGAGGTTCCAATCATCATCATCCTGCATCCAATGCTTTGCTGGCGCTGGCTTATGAGCACGGCAGCTCGGTGGAACCCGACTTGGAAAAGGCGCTCGTACTTTATGAGCGTGCACATGGCGAAGACGGGTTAAACCGTGAAGAGGAGATAGATCGCGTTCTTGGAAAGATGGGACAGCAGCTATCTGACATGGAAAATCCTCTGGAGCGGATCGATGAGTTCCGCCAGATGGTATTTAACCCCAAGAAACGGTTTCGTGTGCGTGCGCTTTTGCATGAACTCAAACGGCTTGAAGGAATGTTAAAGGAGACTGGCCAACTGACACCCGTTATAGAAGGTCAGATGAAACTCATTGGCGCTTACGCGCAATGGATGATTGGCGATCGCGGCTGTGCCGAGTGGATTGATGCGGCTCTGGGCATTGAAAAGCATAATCCTTTCCTCATGCCATTTGAACACGCAGCGCTCTTACATGCGAAAGCCCGTCTTTTTATTAGCATCGCAGCATGGCGACCAGCTATTGCTTCATTGGTCCAGGCGGAAAATGTTTCCAGAGCTCATCTCGATGATTCGAGGATCGCACATTTTGCTATTGCTGGCGACCTCGGTTACTGCCTGCATGAAGCTGGCGATTTTGATGAAGCTCGTCAGGTGAATCGCGAACTTTTGAAACGTGTTGAAAAAACGGAGGGCTCCGACGAAAAAATACTTGTGAGAACCTTGGCAAATCTCGCGCAGAACGAATTCGCCTTGGACAATCATGAAGAAGTTGTGTCTCTTTATGAACGAAACCTCAAGTTAGCAGAAAAACTAGAAGACAAAGAACTGATTTTCCTAACGCTTCGGGATCTGGCACTTGCAAGTTTCAGAATAGAGAGGGCTGATGAGGCGGAAGGTTTTTTCAGGCGGCGGATCGATATGGCGGAACGCAGCGGCTCGCAAAAAGACTTGATGTCCGCTCAGGCTGATCTCGATGAAATGCTTGTCCGCATCAGCAAAAAGCACACATTGCAATAGTGCTGGGGGTGTCCGGTTAAATGCGCTTTATCGAGCTTTGCTTGCGTCTGGCGAGAGAGCGAACGCTAAACTCTGTTGTCAAAACCGCTCACCCGCAAAATGTGCGATTTGCGCGCCCGCCTCGTAATAGGCTTCCTTCACAGCGCGGAAGCTACGGGCCTGTGGATCCGTGACTGGCAGGGGCAGGGCGTCTTCGGCGATCTCGCCTGCAACATGGGCCGCAAGCGTTTTGCCGAATACCGTTCCCGGCGCGATGCCGCGGCCGTTGTAGCCGCAGAAGCCGACGACGTTTTTTGCGAATTTGTGGAAGCGCGGCACGGAATCGTCGGTCATGCCGATCTGGCCGTACCATTCACATTCGAATTCGATATCACCCAGCTGCGGAAACAGTCGCTTCATCGCGCGCTTTGCCCATGCGGTGTGAACACGTGCACCCGTGTTGCGCAATGCGCCGACACTGCCGAAGACGAGGCGCCCCGCTTGGTCCATGCGGAAGGAGGAGAGGATTTCGTTCGTGTCCCAGCAACCTTCGCGGTTCGGCAAAATGGTTTTGCGTACATTATCGCCAAGAGGTTTGGTCGCGACATTGAAATAGGGCAGGTAGACCTGCTCTTCGCGCATGATCTTCCATGGCCCTGTGCTGTAGGCCTCCGTCGCGACGATGATCCAGTCTGCGCGGACCGAACCTTTTGCGGTCTTGACCATCCAGCCATCACCATCCGGCTGGCTGTCGATGACCGGGCTGGAGGTGTAAATCGTAGCGCCCGCCGTCTGTGCCGCGTTTGCGAGGCCACGCACATAGGCCAGCGGCTGCAGCGTGCCTGCGCGTTCATCCAGCAAGGCGCCGCTATAGGCGGACGAGCCGATACGGTTGGCCGTTTCCTGTGCGTCTAGAACCCGAACCGGGGCTCCGCGTGCAGCCCATTGCGCGCAGCGTTCACGGATTTCGGCCAGCCCCTTATCACCCACGGCGCAATGCAGCGTACCGTTCTTTTCAAGCTGGCAGTCGATCTGGTGTTTTTCGATGATTTCGCGCACGAGGAACGGCGCGTTGCCGAGAAGATCGAGAAGGCGTTCGCCATAGACGGGGCCGAGAACGTTGGGCAGTTCCTTCGGCATGACCCACATGCCGCCATTGATCAGGCCGACATTACGGCCAGCACCACCGAAGCCGATCTCCTTGCCTTCCACAACGATGACGCGGATGCCGCGCTGTGCCAGATGCAGGGCTGCGGACAGGCCGGTAAAGCCGCCGCCCACCACGACCACATCGGCCTTCTCGTGGCTTTCGAGCGATGTGGTGACAGGTGGTTTCGGCGCGGTTTTTTCCCAAAGGCCGTGAGAGCGCGGATCATTATACATCGAAGTCACCCAAGGACGTGGACGGCATGTGCTGCGCCATGTGTGAAGAGATGGCGGCCGTTTTCATCTGTTATCAAGACAGATTAGCCTTGGTCCTTGCAAGTGAATACCGACATCTCGTCATCATGTCATGCCGGGCGGGAATGTGGCTGCTTGTCACAAGATGCGCAAACAGGCTTGAAACACACGCCCGGCTGCGACAATAGTGCAGCACGCGCGCAGGGCGGTCTGCCATGTGTGCATCTTTCAATTCGTGACGGGAAACAGATCATGAAGCCCATTTTCGTTCAGCTTCAATGCACGCCCGGCAAGACCTATGACGTTGCCGATGCAATCTACAAGACGGAACTGGTTTCCGAGCTTTATTCGACCAGTGGGGAGTTTGATCTTCTGCTGAAGATCTATGTTTCGCCGGAGCAGGATATCGGCAAGTTCATCAACGAGAACATCATCAGCATTCCCGGCATCGTGCGGTCCTTGACGACGCTGACATTCACCGCGTTCTGACAGCGGTTTTTAGATATACGAAAGGCGTTGTTCCTGATGGAAGCAACGCCTTTTTTCTTGCTTTTCAATCTTCGCCAGACCCCTTGGTCTGATTGCCATAACGCCGTTATTCATCCAGCGTCGGATCAAACCAGAGCCGCGACGTTGCGGTCACGCACGAGGTTACGGATCGCCAGACGCACATCGTCGGCGCTGTCGAAGCGCTGTTCATCGAGATCGTGAACGTGGAACTTGACGGCGATGAACTTCAGACGGTTTTCGTCCGGTACGACGATTCCAACAGGTTCGCCTGCGAATTCAATAACTTGCTTTTGCATCATACATACTCCCGCTGTGGCTTCTGACACAGCATTTCGTCGAATCGAATTTAAAAGAAGGGTGGACCGTTAGGTCACATTCGACAGCAGCGGGAACACATGGCTGTGTATCCGGCACTCACAAACCGCAGACCTAGGATCGCGGCAATGCGTTTCGATTTAGACATGACACTCTCCCTGCGTTGGTGTTGACCCGGAATACCGGAGAATCGCTCTCCAGTTGAATCACTGATACTCCGGATTTGCGGCGTAATCAATGATTATCAATATAGGTAGAATATTTTTCTTTATGATGACAGGATGGGGGCGGAATTGTGAAATTTTTGTTTCCCTGGGTCGGTTGCGTCAAATGCCCTGAAAAACCGCAATTTCCCGCGTCGGCTTAATCCGCAGATGGCGGGTAGAGGTGATCCCTGCCGTTGAAATCGGAAACCGAGTAGCAACCCTCGGGCTGTTTCGTCGCCGCATTCTGACCGATGACGGCTTTTCCATGTCCGCCCGGTATATCCAGCACATAGGTCGGCTGGCAAAGCCCCGAGACATGCCCGCGCAAAGCGGCAACGATTCGCTGCCCCTCTTCTATGTCCAGCCGGAAGTGGCTGGTGCCGGGGGCAAGGTCAGGGTGGTGCAGATAATAGGGCTTGATGCGCGTTTCCACGAATGCCCGCATGAGGTCGCCCAGAATGTGCGGATCGTCGTTGATGCCTTTGAGAAGCACTGACTGGCTGACCATAGCGATCCCGGCATCGATCATCCGCGCGCAGGCCGCCCGCGCCTCATCCGTCAATTCGCGCGGATGGTTAGCGTGGAGTGCGACATAGGTGGCCTTGCCGCTGGCTTTCAAAGCGTCCACCAGTTCCGTGTCGATCCGTTCGGGATCAACGACCGGTACGCGGGTGTGGAACCGCACGATTTTGACATGCGGTATGGCCTTGAGGCCTTCCATGATTGCCGACAGGCGACGAGGGGACAGCACAAGCGGATCGCCACCGGTGAGAATGACCTCCCAGATTTCCTCATGCGCCTGGATATAAGCGAGCGCTGCCAACAGTTCCTCATTGCTCATCGTGCCATTGCCCTGCGGCCCGACCATTTCTCGGCGGAAACAGAAGCGGCAATAGACCGGGCAGATATGCACGGCTTTCAGCAGAACCCGATCCGGGTAGCGATGGACGATGCCATGCACGGGGCTGTGTGCCTCGTCGCTGATCGGATCTTCACGCTCTTCCGGCGTTTGGATCAGTTCAGCGTCGCTCGGAATAAACTGCAATGCGATGGGGTCTTGCGCATCGTCTGTGTCGATCAGCTTTGCGACGGTTGGCGTGACCGCAACGGCGTAACGCTCGGCCACCGGGCGCAGGCGCTCGAGAGCGTCTGCGTCGATCAGCCCTGCCTCAAGCAGGTCTTCTGCCGATTTCAGGCTGCGGGCGCTCATGAGCCGTAACCCGTGACAGGTGCCCACATGACGAGATCGATGCGCGGTGCGCCGGTTGCCAGCATCACCAGTCGATCAAAACCAAGGGCAATACCGCTGGCGGCGGGCATGATATCGAGTGCCGCCAGAAAGTCCTCGTCTATCGGATAGGTTTCGCCATAGACGCGTTGCTTCTCGCGCATTTCCGCTTCGAAACGGCGGCGTTGTTCGGCGGCATCCGTCAGTTCACCGAAGGCATTGGCCAGTTCCACGCCGCAGGCATAAAGCTCGAAGCGTTCGGCAACACGGCTGTCTCTGGGGGAGCGGCGGGCAAGTGCCGCTTCGCTGGTGGGATATTCATCGAGGATCGTTGCCCGACCGAAGCCAAGCTTCGGCTCGATGCGTTCCACGATGACGCGGCTGAACATATCCGCCCAGCTATCGTCATCCGCCACGCGGATACCGGCTGCTTTCAGTTTTGAGGCCAGATGCTCGCGATCGGTTTCGCCGCTCTGGTCGATGGTCGCCAGAAGATCGATATTGCCGTAGCGCTGGAATGCCTCGGCAACGCTCAGCCTCTCCGGCTCGAGAAAGGGATCAACGCTGTGGCCGCGATAAGTGAAGTTTTTTGTCTTCGTCGTTTCGGCTGCCAGAGCCAGCAATTCGGCGCTGTCCTGCATCAGCGTCTCGTAGGGCTCGCCGACGCGGTACCATTCCAGCATCGTGAATTCCGGGTGGTGCAAGGGGCCGCGCTCGCGGTTGCGATAGACATGCGCAAAGCAGTTGATGCGCTTTTCACCCGCCGCTAGCAGTTTCTTGCAGGCGAATTCCGGCGAGGTGTGCAGGTAAAGCGGGGCCTGTTCGCCGCTGGTGGTGATGCCCGTTGTCACAAAGGCGTGGAGATGGGCTTCGTTGCCGGGAGAAATCTGCAGGGTTGCTGTATCGACCTCTAAAAAATCGCGCGCTGCAAAAAAGCCGCGCATCGCCGCCTGTATGGCGTTTCGGCCCAGCAGAAACGGGCGACGATCCAGATGGACATCGGGCGTCCACCATGCGGACGTTGTGTCGAGGGTCGAGCCCATTTGCTGCGTTTCCTACGGTCAACTGGTTGGCGCGACGAACGAAAACATGTGGTTCGGGTCGCTGCCGCTTCTGTCTTTTATCGAATTATCCGAAAACCGCCGCACAGTTTTCGGTTCCATGCTGTTGAAGGCTGGCATTTCCCGCAAATTTAGGATAGTTGCGCCCCAGAAAACTTACATAACGTCCATCGGGTCGGTGCAGCCGCGCGGTCCTTTACGACGCATTTCATTGAGTTACAAGGAAATCCTATGGTCAAGGTTATCGCCTCATCCGTCCGCAAGGGCAATGTTATCGACGTGGATAGCAAGCTTTACGTCGTTCTCAGCGCCAACAACTTCCACCCCGGCAAGGGCACGCCTGTTACGCAGGTTGATATGCGCCGTATCTCGGATGGCGTGAAGGTATCGGAGCGCTGGCGCACGACCGAGCAGGTCGAGCGTGCCTTCGTTGAAGACCTGAACTTCCAGTTCCTCTACGAGGACGGCGAAGGCTTCCACTTCATGAACCCTGAAAACTATGACCAGGTTGTCGTGGATTCCGAAACCATGGGCGACCAGAAGGCCTATCTTCAGGAAGGCATGACCTGCGTTCTGTCCATCCACGAAGGCCTGCCGCTTGCTGTCGTTCTGCCGCGCCATGTCACGCTGGAAATCGTTGAAACCGAACCGGTCGTTAAGGGCCAGACGGCGTCTTCTTCCTACAAGCCTGCGATCCTGTCCAACGGCATCCGCACCATGGTCCCGCCGCATGTCGACGCTGGCATCCGCGTTGTTATCGCTACCGAAGACAATTCTTACGTCGAGCGCGCGAAGAACTGATTTCGCGACCATCGTTCTATTGAAAAAGCCTCGGAGCGATCCGGGGCTTTTTGCTGTCTGAGCGACATGGAAAAAACGCACGACATAAAAAATCCCGCAACGTCGTTGCGGGATTGATTGGATCGAGACGCTGATGGCGGCTCTTACATGCCCTTTGGCGTGTTGGCTGCCATGACGGCGTTCGACGATGTCGTCGGGCCGCCCACGGCGTAACCGCCACCCAGTGCGATGCTCAGAGAGACGTAATCCTGCGCGGTTTGCTGAACGGCCGTTGCGAGGTTGGCTTGGGCTGTCGAGACCTGACGCTGCGCATCGAGAACGTCGAGCAGGGAAGACGCACCATCGCGGTAGCTTGCAGTCGCGAGCGAGAGAGCTTCCTGATAGGACTTCACGGTTCTGCGCAGCGCATCTTCCGTCTGCTTATCGCGGGTTACAGCAGCAAGCGCGTTTTCAACTTCCTCGATACCGTTGAGGACGGTCGATTTCCAAGCCAGATACTGTTCACGTGCAGAGGACTTGGCGATATCGACATTGGCGCGAAGGCTGCCACCATCGAAGATCGGCAGAACAAGGCTTGGGCCGAAAGACCAGGAGTTCGACGTTCCGCGTGAACCGTTGTTGGACAGGTTCACATAGCTTGGCGAAATCGAGCCGCTGATCGTGATGCTTGGATAGAGGCGCGATTCCGCAACGCCGATTTCGGCAACAGCGGCTGCGAGATTGCGCTCTGCCACACGAATGTCAGGACGGTTGCGAATGAGATCGGCTGGAATACCTGTGAGCGGCGTCTTGCGGGCGACAGGCTGATGTGAGCCGCGCTGCAACTCGACCACCAGCGACGATGCTGGCATGCCAAGCAGTGTGGCAACGCGATGCGCTGCCTTGCGGAAGCTGGTTTCCAGACCCGGCATGTCGGCAAGCGTCGAGTTGACCAGACCTTCGGACTGAACCACGTCAAGGCGGGATGCCGCACCGGCTTCCAGCTGAAGCTTGGTCAGATCCAGCGTTTCGCGGCGAGACTTGAGGTTCTCACGGGCAATGGCCAGACGTTCCTGATAATAACGGACGTCGATATACGCCGAAACGACCGACGAGATCAGCGTCAGGCGCTGAACGTCTGCCGTGGAATAGGCGGCGTCGAGCGAAGCGGCGGCGCTTTCCTTGGAGCGGCGATACTGACCGAACAGGTCGAGCAGCCAGGACGCATCGAGGCCACCGCTAGAGGTGTTCTGAACGCTGCGGTTGGTGCTTGGGAAGCTGCCCTTGGTCTGGGACGTCGTGTGGCTGGCAGAGCCGGTGAGGCTCGGAAGAGCGCCAGCACCTGCGACGGTGATCTGCGACTCGGCCTGGTTGATACGCTCGAGTGCCTGGAGAACCGTCAGGTTCTGCGCAAGGCCGGTCGATACATATCCGTTCAGGCGGCTGTCATTAAACGCGTTCCACCACGCAACGGTCGCAACGTCGCCGTTGCTGGCCTTTCCGCCTTCGGCAAATTTGTTCGGAAGCTGAATTTCCGGTGCCTTGTGGTCCGGGCCAACAACGCAACCCGAAAGCAGAAGCATGGTGAGAGGAATGGTAGCGCGAATAGACAGCATGAAGTTATCCCAATTTATTTTGGCGCACTCGGCACCCTCAGTCAAAACGAGCCTAGCTGCGTGCTGAAGAAAATGCGGTTCATAATCGCAACATTTCTATCAGCGTCTTTCTGCTTTGCTAGCATATTTTTGGTTTGTTAACGTTTAGATAGGCGTCGAATAATGACGAAAAACGATGGAATGAAGAAAATTCCGAGGAGTGTTGCAGAAAGCATACCACCCAGAACGCCTATACCGATCGCATTTTGCGCCGCAGAACCCGCTCCGCTGGCGATCGCCAGAGGCACGACGCCTAGAATGAAGGCGAGAGATGTCATGATAATCGGCCGCAATCTCAGCTTCGCAGCTTCGAGCGTCGCATCCAGAAGTGACAATCCGTGCTCCTGTCGCTCCTTGGCGAATTCCACGATCAGGATCGCGTTCTTCGCCGCAAGACCGATGGTCGTCAGCAGACCCACCTTGAAATAGACGTCGTTGGACTGGCCGAGGAAATGCGCAGCCAGCAAAGCGCCAAGCACGCCCACCGGCACGGCCATGATGACGGAAAACGGGATGGACCAGCTTTCATACAGCGCTGCAAGGCACAGGAAGACGATCAGAACCGACAACGCATAGAGCATCGGTGCCTGCGAGCCGGACAATCTTTCCTGATAGGAAATGCCCTGCCACGCGACCGTATAGCCGCCGGGCAGACTTGCCGTCAGCCGTTCCATTTCATTCATCGCATCACCAGATGCGACACCGGGGCCGGCGGCACCTTCCATGGAAATGGCGCTTGTCCCGTTATAGCGTGCAAGCGTCGGCGGACCGTTGATCCACGACACTTCGCTGAAGGACGAGAATGGTACCATTTCACCGTTGGTGTTTCTGGCGTACCAGTATTTCAGGTCTTCAGGCTGCATGCGATACGGTGCGTCACCCTGAACATAGACCGGGCGCAATTCACCATTCAGCGTGAAGTCGTTGACGTCACGGCCTGCGAAGATGGTCGACAGCATCAGATTGACCGATGCGAGATCGACGCCCATGGCACCCATCTTCTCCTGATCGAGATTGATCTTCATCTGCGATTCGTCATCGCGGCTGTTGCTGCGAAGCGAGCTGAGATTGGGGTTAGTGCCAGCCAGCCGGATCAGTTCCTTGGAGGCCGCGGTCAGCGCATCGGTACCGTTCTTGCCGCTATCGACGAGATACATCGAAAAACCGCTGGAGGTGCCAAGACCCTGAATGGCCGGTGGCAGAAGGGCAAAGACCTGCGCGTCGCGGAGGCCGAAGAAGGCACCTTGCGCGCGCTGGACGATGGCTGCCGCATGGCTGGCAGCGTCGGTGCGTACGGAGAAGTCCTTCAGCTTGGTAAATACCATGGCGTTGTTCTGGCCGGAGCCGGTGAAGCTGAAGCCGAGAACACCGAAGACCGATTCGACATTGTTGCCTTCTTTTTCCCGGTAATAAGCCTCGACCTGCTTCACTACGGCATTGGTCCGCTCGATGGTCGAACCCGTCGGTGTCTGGACAATGGTCAGCAACACGCCCTGGTCTTCCTGCGGCAGGAAGGATGTCGGAAGGCGCGTGAAGAACCATGCGCAGCCACCGATGACGACCAGAAACAGAATGGTCACGCGGAGCGGGCGGTTCAGTAGATATCCGACGCTGGAAACATAGCCGTTTGTCGTGCGGTTGAAATTGCGGTTGAACCACGCCGCCGGACCGCTCTGCTTTTTCTCGTGATTGATCGGCTTCAGCATGGTGGCGCAGAGCGCTGGTGTCAGAACGATGGCGACGACAGCGGAAAGCAACATGGCTGAAACGATGGTGACCGAGAACTGACGATAGATAATGCCGGTCGAACCGCCGAAAAACGCCATGGGAATGAAGACGGCGGTCAAAACGAGGGCTATGCCCACGATCGCGCCAGTGATTTCACCCATCGACTTTTCGGTCGCTTCCAGCGGCGACAATCCTTCTTCGGACATGATGCGTTCGACGTTTTCAACGACGACGATGGCGTCATCCACCAGAAGACCGATGGCCAGAACCATGGCGAACATGGTCAGCGTATTGATGGAATATCCGGTCAAAGCCAGAATTCCGAATGTACCCAACAGAACCACAGGCACCGCAATCATCGGAATGAATGTGGCTCTAAGGTTCTGGAGGAAGACCAGAAGCACGACGAAAACGAGAATGATCGCTTCGATCAGCGTATGAACCACCTTCTCGATGGACAGCGTCACGAATGGCGTCGTGTCATAGGGATATTCAATGCTCACGCCTTCCGGCAAAGAGCCTTCAGCCGCTGTCAGCACGCCCTTGACGCGGGCGGCTGTATCCAGCGCGTTTGCGCCGGTCGCGAGATTCACGGCGAAACCAGCCGATGGTCGGCTGTTGGAGCGCGAGTCGCCGCCATAGCTTTCCTGGCCGATCTCGATGCGGGCAACGTCGCTCAGGCGAACCGCTGCGCCGTCCTTCTCCACCTTCAGAATTACGGATTCGAAATCCGCAACCGTCGTCAACTGGCTTTGTGCAGTGATGGTAACACTAAGCTGCTGACCGACCACGGCGGGCAGGGCACCGAGCGAACCGACCGAAACCTGTGTGTTCTGGCTTTCGATGGCGCCTGTCACGTCCGATGTCGTCAACTGGTATTTGTTGAGCTTGAACGGGTCTAGCCAGATGCGCATGGCATATTCGGAACCGAATACGTTGATGGAGCCGACACCTTCCAGGCGCTTGACCTGATCTTCCAGCGTGCTGGAAAAGACGTTGCCGAGATCGGCGGAACTGCGTTTTCCATCGGTGGAAATCAGCGCGCCGACCATCAGAATACTGGATGTCGAACGGCTGACATCGACGCCCTGCTGCTGAACCACATCCGGCAGCTGCGATTGAACCAGCTGCAATTTGTTCTGCACCTGAACCTGGGCAATATCCGGCATGATGCTGTTGCCGAAGGTCAGCGTCACGGACGCACTGCCCGTGGAGGATGTCGAGGTCATGTAGGTCAGGTCATCGAGACCGGTCATCCCGTCCTCGATAACCGTTGTCACCGACTTCTCGACCGTCTCGGCGCTGGCACCATTATATGTGGCGCTGATGCGCACGGTGGTCGGTGCGATATCGGGATATTGCGAAATCGACAGGGTCGAGATGGCCAACGCGCCGCCAAGCATGATGACGATTGCAATGACCCACGCAAAAACGGGGCGCCTTATGAAGAAGTGGGCCATATGAACTGCGCCTTACATATTGCAAAATTTTGAGCGGAAAAACACGAGCTTACTTCGCTGCCGGCTGTGCCGGTTCGGCGGGCTTTTGAGCCTTTACCAGACCGCGTTCATCAATCGTTGCTTCAACAGGTGCGACGGTCGCGCCTTCGGTAATCCACTGGAAACCGTCGATGATCAGTTTGTCGCCATCCTTGACATTCTCCGTTACCAGCCAGGAATTGCGGGATTCCTTGCTGCTTGGGAAGATGCGCGTCTCGACCTTGTTTTCGGCGGTCACGAATTTCGCGGTCAACTCACCGCTGGCATTTCGCGATGCCGCACGCTGCGGCAGCAGGAAGCCTTTTTCACTGCCGATGGTCAAAGTCGCGCGGACATACATGCCAGGCAGGATGACGTCGTTGGGATTCTGGAACAGCGCGCGGATGGAATAGGTACCCGTCGTTTCGCTGACGGCCATGTCGGCCATATCGACGACACCGTTCTGCGCATATTCCGTGCCGTCTTCCAGCGTCAGGTGAATGCCGGCGGTGGCGTCACGCTTGCCGAGCTGCCCCGAAGCAATCGCGCTTCTGAGACGCTGAAGATTGGTGCTGGATTCCATCAGGTCGATGTAAATCGGATCGATGCGGCGCAGCGTGGTCAGCGCCGAGGTCTGGTTGGCCGTGACGACGTTACCGATGCTGAAATTGGTCGAGGAGGTAATGCCGTCGAAAGGCGCACGGATTTTGGTGAGATCGAGATTGATCGTTGCCGTTTCCAGTGTCGCCTTTGCCTGTGCGACATCGGCCTGCGCCTGTGCGAGCGTCGTCTTGGCGTTTTCATATTCGATCTGCGTCGCGCCGCTGTTCACCAGCCGCTCGTAACGGGAAAGATTGGCCTGCGCGCCGGGAATACTTGCCTCTGCCTTGGCAAGGCTTGCCTGCGCCTGGGCGACTTCCGCCAAATAGGTGTCGTCATCGACCTGATAGAGAACGTCGCCCTGCTTGACTTCGCTGCCTTCCTTGAACGGAATTTCGCGGATGATGCCGGTGACGCGCGGGCGGATATCCGCAGTCTGGAACGCGCTGGCGCGTCCGGGCAGAACGGTGGTCAGCGGATGCTCGCTCGTCTTCATGGTGATGACGCTGACAGGGGATGGCGGTCGCTGACCGCCCTGCGCGCCTGCCTGCTTGTTTTCGCCGCTGTCACTGCAGCCTGCAATGACGCCCGCCATGAGCAATGTGGTGACTAGAGGTGTAAGACGTCTTTTCATTGTTTTTCTCATGTTCAACGGGCAAATTTTAGTAGCGTCGCAGTGCAAGGCAAAAATCAGGGCATGAATGGTATCGTGTTTTTCGCTCAACTGACTGGCTGGATAGCCGCAAGGCTCAAGAAGAATAGGACAAGTGACGTATAGTCGCTATCGTCACTTATCAATCCCGTTTCGCAGTGCAGCATCGACCAGTCGGGTGAGTTCATCGCAGCGTGTTGCTAAAATGTCGATGTCTTCATGGGCAATCAGCGCAGGGTGCAATATGCCTGTCAAAGCATAGAGCGCCGTAAGAGCCGACTTTTCCACATCCGTCTCGGCATAAATGCCCGCTTTAATTCCATCACTGATAATATTGGCCAAGAGGCCGGTGATGACATTCTCATAATGGCGACCGCACGCAAGCTCTCTTTTGGCGGTCATCAAAATCATTTCGAAAATATAAGGATTATCGTTCAGGTCGCGGCGATGGTTTTCCATCAGGCTACGTGCAAGGTGGCGCAGTCGTTCAAACGGCGGGTGGCTTGCATCCAGCGGATCGAGCTTCTGCTCCAGCAGCCGGATCTGCTGGAGAAAAATCGCATCCACCAAGGCATTCTTGGAGTGAAAATGCTTGAAGACATTGGCGGGTGACATGCTGAGCGCTGCGGCAATATCCGCAATCGAAACGGCACCAAAGCCGCGCGCACGAAAAAGCTGCTCGGTCATGGCGAGAATATCGCGACGCGTCTCTTCGGCAGAACGGCGAGGGCGGGTTTTACGCCCAGTCGCTTCGTCTGTTCGTGACGGTGATGTCTGACCGCTTGCTTTCGCCAATATTACGCTCCCTGAAAAAAGGGCTCCAGATTCTTCCGCACCCGTTCAAGCGGCGAGGCTTCGCTATCATCCGGCTGGAAGGTCTGCCCGGTAATGCGCTCGAATGCTTCTATATAGACTTTGGACGTCTGAAGCACGAGGTCATCAGGAATCTCGGGAATATCGTCCTTATAAGGGTCGCAGCGCTCCGCCACCCAGGCCCGGACGAAATCCTTGTCGAAGCTCTGCGGGCGCGTGCCGTTCTGGAAGGCCTGTTCATAGCTATCGGCTATCCAGTAGCGGCTGCTGTCAGGCGTGTGGATTTCGTCGGCCAGGATGATGGTGCCGTTTTCGTCGGTGCCGAACTCATATTTGGTATCGACCAGAATAAGGCCTCTCTCGGCAGAGATTTCCTGTCCGCGCTTGAAGAGGGCAAGAGCATAGGCAGACAGCGTCTGCCACTGTTCTTCGCTCAGCAGTCCCTTTTCCACGATCTCTGCAGGGGTCAATGGTTCGTCATGACCGCCATCGAATTCCTTGCTGGTGGGGGTAATGATCGGCTCGGGCAGGACCTGGTTGTCCTTCAGGCCATCCGGGAAGGTCACGCCATACATGTTGCGCTCACCCTTCTTATAGAGAGTGAGAATGGACGTACCCGTCGTTCCGGCCAGATATCCACGCACCACGATCTCGACCGGCAGAATATCCAGACGTTTTCCAATGACGACATTCGGGTCGGGATAAGAGACGACATGGTTCGGGCAAATGTCTCTGGTCTTTTCGAACCAGTAATGTGCCGTCTGGGTCAGAACCTGGCCCTTATAGGGAATGCAGGTCAATATGCGGTCAAAGGCGCTGAGGCGGTCCGTGGAGATGATCACACGGTTGCCATCGGGCAGATCATAATTCTCCCGCACCTTGCCGCGATAATATTTTGGAAGTTCGGGAATGACGGCTTCTGTAAGAATGCGCACGGGATATCCAATCCTATAGTATAGCAATGACCGGCATGGATGGCCGGGGGGACTGCTTACCCTATCGCATGTTTCAGAATGCAGGACCAGTATGGGCGTTTTTGGGCGCTTAAAGACCCGCCCACAGGCTGAATATCAAAATTACCCAACGAAACCAATGCGCTATGAAATATGTCTATTTTTTTACAGGTGTGCTGTTGACTTGTTTCGGGTGTGTCCTCTATAAGTCCGCTCACTGACGAGG